>CALKTZ010000654.1 GCA_937997355.1 uncultured Planctomycetales bacterium
GGGTTCTACAACCCGGGGCTGCCTTACGGCCAGCCCACGTATCAGAACTATGTTGGACCTCGCCCGGGGGCGGTGGGCGGCGTGGTGCCGTACATCCCCCGGCTGGACGCCACGCTCCCCCAACTCTCGCCCAGGGTCCCGACCCTCCGGTGAACGCGAGCGGCTTCGGTCGAGCCAGCCCCAGGATGCCGTCCCACAGCGACGAGCACGATTTCAGAACCGGGGTGGGTGATGAGCAAGTCCAGGTTGCTGCTACTTGGATTGAGCCATGCCGGGGCCGCCCTCGTCGGCGGCTTGCTCCTTTATGCTGGGCTTCAATGGCATTCCATGGTGTCGCCCCGAGCCGCCCCGATCGCCGTGGGGACGCCGGTGCAGGGCGAGGCCGTCCCTCCGACCGCGCCCCCTCGGATCGAAAAGGGGGCCTCGAAGGCCGTGGGGTCGCCGATTCAAGCCGAGTCCGTTCCGCCGGACGTCGGCATCGCCGGTCCCCGGGGCCGAAGCCGCCCGTCGCCTCGTTCGAGCGGCCCGGACGATCCGCCGATCGTCAGCCTGACCGGTCCCCCTCGCCCCTTCTTCGAGGTCTGGTCTTCAAACAAGCAGATGGGGCCGGAGGAGAAGCGAGTCTTCGAGCAGGTCCGGGACGCCCTCGCGGATAACAAGTCCCTGCCCGCGCATCGCGTCGAGCACTTCTCGTGGCTCGAAGCGAATCACCTCCGCGCTTCGAGTTGGACGGCCGATTTGATGTCGGCCGAGCCCATCGAGAACGGTCATCTCGTCACCCTGAGGATCATGCCGAGGATCGGGTCGCCATCCTCGCAGATCAGCATCATCGATTGGTCCATCGAGCGATACAAGGTCTTCAACGACGGGGGTTGGGCGTTCGTGGATGGGACGACGCCTCCTGGCACGGGGCGGCCCGGCTGGATCATCGATTGAAGACGCCGATCTGATCCGGCCCGTCGGCCGGTCGCGGTCGGGCCGGCTTCGTCTCGGCCATCGGGTTCCAGGCGAAGGCGTGACCCTCGACCACCCTCCCGCCGACGAGGTGCTCGTCGACGATCCGGTCGACGACCTCGGGCGTGACGGAGTGGTACCAGACGCCGTCGGGATAGACGACCATCAGCGGGCCGCCGCGGCAGAAGTTCAGGCAGCCGACGATCGTCCGATAGACGTAGGTCCCCTCCTTCTGGAGGTTCGAGAGCCGCTTGTTCAGCCGCTTCTCGACCTCGCGAAAGTCGCCGCCGTCGCAGCAGTTCGCGCCCACGCACAGCAGGACGTGGCGTTCGTAGCCGCCGCGGCCGGTCGCGGAGATCCCGCGCGAGAGGGCCTTCCTGGCCACGACCTTGCGGACCTCGTCGAGCTTCGCCATGC
>CALKTZ010000655.1 GCA_937997355.1 uncultured Planctomycetales bacterium
TCACCGGCAGCGACCGTAATCTCGGCACGCCGACTGTCGACTTTTTCGCCTCTCCTTGCTTGACGTTGGTGAACCGAGTTGCCATTTCCGCCGATTTTGGCGACTAAATTGCTATATTTAATGTCGCTTCATCCTTGGTTTTGCCATCAATTGTCTTCTTGAACGAGAAATTGGAAAGGTACGCTTGCCTTCGGGCAAAGCGAAACATTCCACGCCATCCGCTCCTACCGCCGAGGAGGATCATACGCAATGAGACGACGAGGCTTCACACTGATCGAGCTCCTGGTGGTGATCGCCATCATCGCCGTGTTGATCGCCCTGCTCCTTCCCGCCGTGCAATCGGCCCGCGAGGCGGCCCGCCGCACGCAATGCACGAACAACCTGAAGCAGATCGGGCTCGCGATCCACAATTACATCGATACCAACCAGGCCGTGCCGCCGACCGGCGGTTATTACACGGCGACCAATCTGGTTTGGCAACGGCACTCCATGAAGACGCGGATTCTGCCTTACATGGAGCAGACCAATGCCATGAACGCCATTAACTTCGACGTCTCACCGGCCAAGCCGAGCACGGGAGCCGGTTATCCCTATGGCCGGGTCGCGAATGGCACGGCGGGCGGCTTGCAGTTGGCGGTCTTTCTCTGCCCCTCGGACCCGAATCCCGGCAATACCGGGCTCAATCAGGCGAGCGGGAGTCCGATCAGCTTTCCGGTGGGCGTCAGCAACTACCCGAACAATCTGGGTACGGGGCGGACCTACAACGGAGGCCGTCCGACCGGCCCTGCCTACTATCTGGGAGGAAGCGCTCTCGTCAACACGACTCAATCCGCGACGAATGTCCCGGGGGATGTCGGCGCCGTCGTAACTCTCTCCAGTATCAGCGATGGCACGAGCAATACCGTGATCTTCAGCGAGTGGGTCAAAGGTTCGAACGGCAGATTCGCCCCGGGCTTCAATCTCTTGTATTATCAGGCCGTCGGCCTGGGGGCTCCCGGCTCCTCTGACGAGAACGACCACCAGATTTGTCAGAGGACGAACGTCGCGAACTCCTACTGGGATTACAAGGGGGAATACTGGATGTCGGGCGACGTGGGGCGAGGGGGGGGCTACCACCACATCAGTCCTCCCAACACAAAGTCCTGCAAGAACAACACCTCGTTCTCCGAAGCCTGGGATATCGGCTGGTCGCTCACGGCGAGTTCGTATCATCCCGGCGGCGTGAACACGGCCTTCTGCGACGGTTCGGTCCGCTTCATCAAGAACACCATCGATCGCTTCACCTGGCGTGCCCTCGGCACGGTGGCGGGCGGGGAAGTCCTCAGCGCCGATTCGTATTGAGGTCTCATCAATCGATCGCTATCGGCGTGTTGCTTTGAATGAATCGACGGGATGGCCTCTCCCCCAGCCCACGCAGGCTATCTCGTCGATTGTGTTCTTATGGTCGACTGTTTATCGCCATGCGAACTCTGGCGGCACCGATCGTCCGACCGCCTTGGGCCGAACGAGGGACCAGAATTCGCGGATCTTCGCGCGCACAACCTCGGTTTCGCGGCCAAGAACCTTGTAAACCAACCCCGCTTCGTTGGGGAGCCGTCCCAGGCCGGCGGCCCAGCCTTCATCCTTGCTCCAAGCATTCGCGACTTCCGGCGCGACCGCCTCGGCGATCGGCGGCGGTGTCAGCAACAGGACGTTGCCGAAGATATCGAAGTCGTGCATCACCCCCAACCTGGCGACCGCCGCGCGGCTCGGCTCGATGCGGAACTTCTCGACGAAGAGGCTTCGGCCATCCGGCCGATCGGCAGCGACCGTGGATGAGAACAGGTCGTATCGGAATAACTCGCCATCCTGATAATATTTCCTCCCCCCCATCAAGGTCTCGGCATAGAGCAGGGTTGCCGTGGGGGCAATCCGAATCCGCGTCGTCGTCAAGAATCTCGAACGGGCGAACGGGATCACGGGCTCGGGCAGATACTCCAAATAGGCCCCGGCGTCAAGCTCGATCTCCTGAGTCTGGGTCGCATGATTGGCATCCATCTCGTGGATTTTCGTGGCGGCCTGGGTCGTGAGGTGTCCGCAAGCCCCGGGGCCCATCACAACCTCGATCGCGTAGCGATCCCCCTGAAGGATACCGCCCGAGTTGGTAATGATGAAGACGACCGGTAACTCGGGCATTCCTTCGTCGCAATAGAGCGCCTTCTGAACGAGGAGCGGCGCACGGCGCTCCATCTCGGCGAGGATGGAGCGATCATCTCGGCGCTCGAAACGGAGCCGAAGTTCGGCCTGCTTGCCGAACGACCCGCTCGGGAGTTGCGGAGGCTCGTCCTGGTAAGGGAGGAGTTCGCGAGGGATTGGCCTCTCGTTCACGCTCTGGCCTTTACGTCGAGGTCGAAGAGGACGTTCTCGCGGATCAATTCGATCAGCCGATCGATGCCTTCGCCCGTCTTGCAGTTGGTGAAGACGAACGGCTTGGCTCCCCGCATGAATTTCGAGTCGTCGTCCATCACCTTCAAACTCGCCCCGACATAGGGGGCGAGGTCCGTCTTGTTGATGACCAGGATATCCGATTGGGTGATCCCCGGCCCATTCTTGCGCGGAATCTTGTCTCCGGCCCCGACGTCGATGACATAGATAAAAAAGTCGACGAGTGCCGGGCTGAACGTGAGCGTGAGGTTGTCCCCGCCGCTTTCAATCAGCACGACATCGGTATCGGGAAAACGTGCTTCCATATCCTCGACGGCGGCCAGGTTCATGCTCGGGTCTTCGCGGACGGCCGTGTGCGGGCAGGCCCCCGTCTCCACGCCGAGAATCCGTTCTTCGACCAGCACTCCCTTGAGCGTGCGCTGGACGTGCTTGGCATCCTCGGTCGTGACCACATCGTTGGTGATGATCAGCACGCGCGTGCCGAGGTCGAGGAGTTTGGGCGTGATCGCCTCGATGATCGCCGTCTTCCCCGACCCGACCGGACCGCCGATCCCGATCCGAGTGATCTTCTTCGCCATCTGCGATGCTGTCCTCAGTTCATGAACATTCGAATGTGAGAGCGGACATGGAGCGAAGCCATGATGTCGTATTCGGGCGCGAAACTCGCCATGTCATCGATCGAAAAATCCGCGACGCGTGCATAGGCGGATTCGGCGTCGGCGTTGATTTCGTAGAGGAGGGCCTGAATGTCGAGATAATGGACCCTCATCAGCCGGAGGGCGGCATTGAGCATCATCGACGCAACGCCATATTGATGCACCGCGAATGCTTCACGCTCGGACAAGCCGAGCGCCGCGAAAGCCAGGGACTGACCCACCGGGAAGCAGCCCGGCGTGGTTCCTCGCCGAATCCGATTTAGCCAATCGGCCGAGTGGCCCTGGCCGAGAACCCGCTCGACCATCTCGGCGAGCTTTCGGCCCATCCTCACGGTCATCGTCCGCATTTCTTCATTGAGCTTGCGGTTGAACACATGGCGGTCGACCCGGTCGATCTCCTGTGGGTCGTCGGACGTCGCGGCTCGGAATGCCGCCAACACCGCGATGCCATCGGCGCTCGCGGCCTGATCGACGGCGACACTCACGAACTCGCGGAGTGAATCCAGGTCGCGGACCACTCCAAGCTGGACGGCGGTTTCCAGCCCGTTCGAGAACGAGAAGGCTCCCACCGGCAAGAGCGAGTCGCCGAATTGGAGGACTCGCATCAAGGCCGAGATCGTCGACAAGAGGCTCACCTCTGGGTTTCAGGGATTCTCACCGTCGGCTTATTGCTGGCCGTACGCAGACATATGCGAGTGAGGCGTTGAATCCGCCCCTCCGAACAGCCGACGCGTTTCGTGCGGAGCGAGGTACGGGATAACTTCGGCGCCAGGAACGAACTCGCAGGTGATCCCCTCGAAGGCATGAGTCTTCATGACCGAGGCCATCACCTTGCGATCGACGGTCAACGGCACATACACGGCCATCCCCTTGATGACCGCGGGCCAGTGTTGATTCCCGAGCGCATGCCCCAACTCGACGCATGTGCGGGCCAGGGCATCGTCGGCTTGACCGACCAGGGCGTCCAGACGCAAGACCATCACATCCTTCAAGGTAACATGGGCGACGATCGCGGTATGTTTGGGCTCATCCCAGACCAGGATGTCGCCGTGACGCAGATGCGTGTTCCGCTCCAACGCGACGGCGAGTTCCACCCCGGCCTCGGACTTCAGGCGGAATCGATTCTTCTGCGCCTGCCACTGATCGAGTGCCAGGGGATCGATCACCGCCCCTTCGAGCCGCTCGGCCCAGGTCGGTTCGTCGACGTTGCCGAGCGGCTGTTCCACCAAAATCATCGATCTCTCCTGCGACGAAGTTCGTCGATCGGTTAGCCTTGCGAATCAGCATCGCTCGCGCCGAGGCAAGGCAGACCGAACCAGCCCGCCTTCGTACTCCACCCTGGTCCATTTCTGATTAAGTGAAGAAATAGAGTTGATTGAGAGCGATTGTCTTCGGTGGCTCCACGGTCGCGTGGACGCCGTCGACCTTGACCGCGTAGGTCTGCGGATCCACCTCGATATTCGGCAGGAAGTCGTTCCGGACCATGTGGTGCTTGGTCAAGACACGCGTCCGCGAGACCGGCGCGACGATCCTTTGGAGGCTATGTTTCGCCTTCACGTCCAGGTCGTAGGCGGCCTTGGAGACGAAGGTCACGCAGGTTTTCGCCAGTGCCGATCCAAACGCGCCGAACATGGGACGATACATCATCGGTTGGGGCGTCGGCAGGGAAGCATTGGGATCCCCCATGTTGGCCCAGGTGATGAGGCCCCCCTTGAGCACCAACTTCGGTTTCGCCCCGAAGAAGGCCGGTTCCCACAAGACTAGGTCGGCCAGCTTCCCAGGGGCGATTGAACCCAGCGTGTCGGCGATGCCGGCCGTGATGCAGGGGTTGAGCGTCACTTTGGCCAGGTAGCGGAGGACGCGGAAGTTGTCGTTGCCGGGGGAATCCTCGGGGAGCTTGCCGCGGGCCTTCTTCATGGCGTCGGCCATCTGGAAGGAGCGGAGGAAGCTCTCGCCGATGCGCCCCATCGCCTGCGCGTCGCTGCCGATCATCGAGATGGCCCCCATGTCATGGAGGACACTCTCGGCGACGATCGTCTCGGCCCGGACGCGGCTCTCCGCGAAGGCCACGTCGGAGGGGATCTTGGGGTTGAGGTTGTGGCAGACCATGATCATGTCGAACAGCTCGGCCACCGAATTCACGCCGCAGGGGAGCGTGGGATTGGTCGAGCTGGGGAGTACGTTCCTCTGGCCGACGACCTTGAGCAGGTCGGGGGCGTGGCCGCCGCCGGCTCCTTCCGAGTGGTAGGTGTGGATCGTCCGGCCGTCGAAGGCGGCGATCGAATCCTCCACGAAGCCCGACTCATTGAGGGTGTCGGTATGCACGGCGACGCTGACGTCGTACTCGTCGGCGACCGCGAGGCAGGATCGGATCGCAGCCGGCGTGGTCCCGTAGTCCTCGTGGATCTTGAAGCCGGCCGCCCCGGCTCGGAGTTGCTCGACCAGGGGGAAGGCCGTGCTTGCATTCCCCTTCCCCTGGAAGCCGAAGTTGACCGGCAGCCCTTCGGCGGCGCGGAGCATCATCTCGAGGTTCCAGGGGCCGTTGGTCGAGGTGACGCCGTTCGTGCCGTCGGAGGGCCCGATCCCGCCCCCCCAGAGTGTGGTGATCCCGTTCGAAAGCGCCGCCCACACCTGCTGCGGGCAGATGTAATGGACGTGGGTGTCCATGCCCGCGGCCGTCAGGATCAGGTGCTCGCCGGTGATCGCATCGGTCGATGTCCCCGTCGTCAGCCCCGGCGTGACGCCGTCCATCGTGCTCGGGTTGCCCGCCTTGCCGATCCCGACGATCCGGCCGTTGCGGATCCCCACATCGGCTTTAATCACCCCCAGGAGCGGGTCGAGGATCGTGACGTTGGTGATCACCAGGTCGAGGCAGCCGGCCTCCTGGGTGAGTTGGTTGTCCGAGCCCATCCCGTCGCGGAGCGTCTTACCGCCGCCGTAGACGAGCTCGTCGCCGCGGACGCGGAGGTCCTTCTCGATCTCGACGTAGAGGTCGGTATTGCCCAGGCGTATCTTGTCGCCGACGGTCGCCCCGAACAGGTCGGCGTACTGCTTGCGTGAGATCTTGGACATGGTTCTCGATCACCCCTCGTCAGGACCCGGTCGACTTGAACCCCTGCTCTTGCGCCCGCCTCACCGCCGCCTCTTGGTTTGGCCGGTAATCCGGGTTCGGGCCGTCGCCGGTCCAGCCGTCGACGAGGTTGTTGAACCCATAGCAGAACTGTTTCCCCCCCATCGGCACGAGCGTCACCTGCTTTTCATCGCCGGGCTCAAAGCGTATGGCTGTTGTCGAGGGGATGTCGAGCCGTTTGCCAAACGCCTTGGACCGATCGAAGTCGAGGTAGCGGTTGACCTCGAAGAAATGGAAATGGGACCCGACCTGGATCGGCCGATCGCCGGTGTTACGCACCTTGAGCGTCGTTGTGGGCCGGCCCGCGTTGATCTCGATGTCCCCTTCCGCCAGGATCAGCCCCCCCACGGGGACCTTCTTGCCCTTCTCCGCGTGCGGGGAAGCGTCGGGATGCCTCTCCCAGTCTCCGACACCGGGCTCATCGGGTTGTTTCTCGGCCTCGGCCATCGTTCGCCTCCGAATTCAGGGGATCGCGGATCGGTTCATTTGATCGGATCGTGGACGGTCACGAGGCGGCTGCCGTCGGTGAAAACGGCCTCGAGCTGCACGAAGGGGATCATCTCCGGGACCCCCTCCATGACGTCGTCGTTCGTGAGGACGGCGGCGGCATCCTTCATCACCTCCTCCACCGTCTTCCCCTCCCGGGCACCTTCCATCGCCGTCGCGCAAATCACGGCCATGGACTCGGGATGGTTGAGCTTGAGCCCCTTCTCCTTTCGCCTCAAGGCGATATCGGCCATCTGATAGATCATGAGCTTTTCGATTTCGCGAGGGGTCAGATGCATGGGACCTGCTCCGAAAACGTGCGAAGTCGCGAGGTCAGGAATTCCGAGGAAAGAGCCGCTCTTCCGACCAAACGGCAAGTAGAACCACCCAGGAAGCCATCACGAAGGGGGCCGTCAATGCCGGCACTCCCAGCCATTTGGGGAAAAATTCCGTGAGCGGAGTCGCGACCAGGGCGGCCAGGAACGGCAGCGTCAAGGAATTACGCCTGAGAAACAGGGCCATGGCGGCCAGAGCCGCATTGTACCCGTAAATGCCGATGGAAATCGACTGCTCCGGGTCGCCATGATACATCGCCAGCGAGGTGCCGACCACATCCCCGAGTAATGCCATGGCCGCGTGCCAGGGGTTGCTCAAGGCGATCCCTACCAGGATGAGGATGCCCGAGGCATCGTTGGCCTCCAGCATCACTTCCGACTCGCCGCGCAGGACCGCGTCAAGGAATCCGCTCGCGGCGGAGGACACGGGTGGCGGCGGAACTCTGATCTCCTCGCCGGAAATCGCGGGAGCAATCAGCAAGATCGCCCAGGTGGTTACGACGAAGGGAGCCGTGTACACCGGAAATTTCAGGAATCGACTGCCGAGATACGTCAACAAGACCGCGACAGCAACCCCCGCGAACAGCAGCATCCAGGTGGTTGCAAACTCGGGTTTCAGGAACGCGAATGTCGCCACCCCCACGAGGATCGAATTGAATCCGTAGATTCCTTGCTCGATCTTGGCCCGATCGAACGACGCGAGATACGCAACCAGAGGACCAAAAATCGCCCCGATCACCGCCCCGACGAACATCAATGGCGAGCCGAGAGCGATGCCGATCAGGAAACACAGGCCGGTCCCTGCATGACCTTGGAACATGATCTGACCGACTCCTCGGAGTGCGATCAGAACGATGTTCCTGGCGGCATCTAATGGTGGAGGCATACGTAGCGTAACCCCGAACATAGCGGTTTTGACGATCTCGGCCTGAGTATTCTTGAAGCTCCAAATATGCAGTGAGCAATACGAGAAAGCAAGCGATCACGCCGAAAAAGCTCGGGGGCCTAATTCCCTCGAAGCATGGGCCTTCCGCTCGAAATCCTCGACCCGCGATTCATTAGGCCGCTCTGCGGCGTGGGCGAAGATCAAGTCAAGTGGAGTGCTCATTACGATCGATATAAGACAGCATATCCGTACCCTTACTCCGGAGTAGCCGTGCCCGGCTGGTATGCCGGCCTCCTGCGTGCTTTCTCGAATCTTACATCGTCTTAGAATCTTACATCGTCTTATTCGAAGGTAATCGGGTGTGATGATGCACGAATCGACGCAAATCGTCGCCGTCACGCTGCTTGTTCTCCTCCTGTTCTCTGGGACCCCCTCCACTTTCGCGCAGGACGCGGCGATCCCTCCGCTGCCTTCCGAGTCCCTACCGGCCCCGGCGCCGAAGGAGGGATCGGTGACGGATGCTGAGTTGCTCGCCGAGATCAGGAAGCTTCGGGCCGAGGTGGCAGAAACTCGCGAACTGAAGTCTCAGGTCGAAAGCCTTCAGAGCCAACTCAGTTCGCTCAGAGCGACCGATGCCGCAGGCACGATCGGGGCGGGAGGTGCAGGAACCGGATCGCCGTATAGCGATGGTTCCCAGTCCGGAGGCTCCAACGGTGTCCCGGACCGTTTCCATTCGGGCGCCTTCATGTCGGGGCTGGAGGAACGCCCGGACGCCGATCGATATCCCCTGAGGGCACGCTACAAATATCACCATGATGCGACGGGGCCCAATGGCGGGGGCGGCTACTTCAGCTTCAGCGATCTCAATGATGAGTTCACGCTCAACATCTCGAATCAACTGACCCTGGACGGAACTTTTTTCGATCGAGCCAACCTCCCGACGATCGAGCAGAATTTCAATATTCCGTTCACTCGTATGTACTTCTACGGCAACATCACCAAGGACTGGAGTTATCAGGTCGGCACGCAGGGGTTCCTCGGGACGTACAACTTGCTCGACGTGTTCATGTCGTGGCATCTGACGGACAAGATCACCATGCGTGTCGGCAAAGGGTTGGCCCCGCCTCTCTATGAGTATTACGGGTTTTCGCCGGCCCTCGAACCGGTCATCACGAACTCCCCCCTATTCCAACTCGCGGCGAAGCGTCCCATCGGCGTCATGTTCACCGGAAACGCCCTCGGCAACCGCATGCAGTGGTGGTCCGGCGTGACCAATGCAGGGACGGCCCTCTACGGAGATCTGAACCGCAACGTTGAATACAACGGGGCCGTTGACTTCACGCCGTTCCGCGGCGATCGATGGAAGGGGGCCGTCCTGGAAGGGCTGGGCGGCGGGATCAGCATGTCGGCCGGCGAGCAGAAGTATGCCCTTCACCAGACCAGCATTGCTTTCCTCAATAATGGCGAGGCGACCACGAATCCGAGCTTCGTCACGCCCGTAGGTATCCCCTTCTATGTTTATAATCAGAACATGTGGGCTGACTGCATGCGGACGAGGGTTGCGCCTCATATCTACTGGTATGGCCGGTTCAGCGTGCTCGCCGAGATGATGAATTTCAGCCGCGTCCTCACGGACGGGCAGACGACCGGGCGGTCGACCCAGTGGGCTTACTACATCAATGCGTCGTACTGGCTGACGGGCGAGCGCGACTTCATGGGCAACGGCTTCCAGGGCTACGCGACAACGGAGCCGCTGAGGCCGTTCATCCCGAGCCGAGGACAGTACGGGCCGGGGGCCTGGCAGGTTGCAACCCAATGGTCGGAATTCAACGCCGGTCACGGCGACATCGCGCGTGGTTTTGTGGATGTCAGCCGATCCGCGGAGCGGATGGACAGCTTCATGTTCGGCCTGAACTGGTGGCCGAACAAATATACGCGCATCAGCTTCGACTACGTGTGGACCTGGTTCAATCGGCCGATCACGATCGTCGCCCCCAACCCGATCAGCCAATACAATACCTTCTGGATGCGATTCGCGATGTTCTTCTGACGCATCGCCCGCCCTCCCCCGATGCCTGTACCATCTTCGGAACGGCCAGGGCCGATCAGACTTCGTAGGAACTTCCGAGCTCGGGAAGCACCACCGGATTGCTCACGAAGGGCTGGAGCGGCTCGACCAGTGCCTCCATCGACTCGGGATCGCCGTGGACGAGGAATGCGTGCTCGATCCCGCCGCCGGTCTGCTCGAACCACCAGGCCAGGTCGTTGCGATCGCCGTGGCCGGAAAACCCGTCCAGCACGTAGACGGCCGCGTTCAAATCCATCCACTGATCGAAGATCTGAATCCGTTCGACGCCTTCGGAAATCGCGCGGCCGAGCGTCCCCTCGGCCTGATAACTTACGATCACGATCGCATGATCGGGGTCCGAGACCACATGCCTGAGGTGATGACGAATCCGCCCGGCCTCGCACATCCCCGATGAGGAAATGATCACCATCGGGCCGTGCATGTGGTTCAATCGCCTCGACTGATCCCAGGTCATGCAGAATTCGACATTCTCGGGTCCGAAATAAGTCGGATCGCGATCCATCAGGCTCCTCGCCTGGGGGGTATACGCCTCGGGGTGCTCGCGGTGAATCTCGGTCAGGCGTGTGGCCAGGGGACTATCGACGAAGACGGGGATCGGTCGGACCTTATGAAAGGCGAAGAGCTCCTGGAGGCAATAGATCATCCTCTGGGTTCGGCCCAGGCTGAACGCGGGGATCACGATCTTGCTTTGCAGCCGAATGGCCCTCGCAAGAATCGCATGAAGTTGCTTCATCAGTCGATCGTAGGAGTCAAGCTCCCGGCTTCCGTAGGTGCTCTCGGAGACCAGGATGTCGATATCCTTGATCGTCGCCGGATCATTCAGGAGCCCTGTGTTCCGGCGGCCGAGATCCCCCGTGAAGACGAATCGCCTCTTTCGGCCTTGCTCCTCATAGTCGAGCTGGATGATGGCCGAGCCGAGGATATGCCCCGCATCGTGATAGGTGAGCGTGACTCCCGGCACCAGTTCCGTAGGGGTTTGATAGGGAAGCCGACGGATCAGATCGACGACCCGCTCGACGTCGACCAACTCGAAGAGGGGGTCCGGCGACTCGATATGCGGATACTTGAATGAAGAATTTCGAACCTCTTCCTTCTGAATCCGCGCACTG
>CALKTZ010000656.1 GCA_937997355.1 uncultured Planctomycetales bacterium
CCGAACGACGATGGCAATCTCGCGGCATTCCTGGCGGCGAGCCGTCTCACCGGGGGGCAAACCGAAGCGGTCCTTTCGCAACAACTCGGCACCTCCGTCGATCGGATCGGTCCGCCGGGATCTCCGCTCGCCGCCCGCAACGGCAAGACCTGGTTCATCGCCGGCTCGCCCGCGTCGTTGGCGAGGGTACTGGCCGACGCGAAGACGGACGCGATCGATGCGACGCGACGTCGGTCGGAGGATCGGCCAGATCAGGCAACTTGGCGCGACGTATCAGAACCGAGCATCCAATTTCGAGTCGACTGGCAACGGCTGGCCGAGTTCGCCCCCGATCCTCGGGCGGAACTCATCGTCGCGGAGCTGGAGAAGAGCCTGAACGCGGGCATGCTCGAAGGGACGGCGACCCTCGAAGGGGGCACGGCCCTCGTTCGGTTGCGCTCAAGCCGCACGTCGAAAGAGCCCCCTCCGAAGCCCGGCCCCGAGCCCATCCCCGGCGATTGGCTCGAATGGATACCGCGATCGAATGTGATCGCGGCCTCCGTCCTCCGCATCGATCAGTCCCCCGCGAGCTGGGATGCCTTCTTCGGGCTGATCGATCGCATCGAGAAGACCGACCCCTTCAAGAAAGGGGCGATACCCGTGCGCATGAGGTTCAATCTCTTGCTGGGCGCGGCGAGAGTGCAGCCGGAGATCGACCTCTGGCCCCACCTGCGCGGGCTGACCGCGAGCGTCTTCGGCAGTCGATACCAGAATCCGATGATCTCCGGCATCATCCTGGCCCTGCACATGGATGACGAATCGGCCGCGAAAAACGCTTGCGAAACCATCGCCCCTCGCCTCGCGGAAACCTTCCTGCAGCCACGGAAGGGGAGCCCATCGAAGCCCCCGAAACCTCCTGCCGCTGAAGGGGATTCTCCGTCGATCCGACGGCTGGGGATTCTCGAAGATCGGCCCCTTCAGATCGCGCGACGAGGCTCGACCGTCCTCCTCGGATGGGGCGAGGCGGACGCCTTCGAAGGTTGCCTGAAACCGCGAACCGAGGCGGAAATTTCGTCGTTCGACGCGCTCAAGCTCGAAGGCAACCCGGCCCAACATCCCACCACGAGGCTCGTATTGCTCTGGCCGGGGCGGTTCGGATTCCGATCGATCCGGATCGATCCGGCCTCGGCGACCGGCCGGGCAATCGCCGGCTCCTCGCCGATCATCTGGACGGAGAGCGACACGGCCCGGGGCTCGGGCATCGACGAGGTGATCGCCTGGAAAAACCTCGATCAGCTTGTCAAAGCGGTGCTCGAAACCTTACCACTGGAAACTCCGGTCGTCCCCTGATCGTCGCGCTTCGAACCGGAATTCTCGCGTCCTGAACCGAGCCAATATCCCACATAGCTATCGACTCGAACCATGCGTCTGATCGACTTTCGCTGCCACTGGCTTCGTCAATATTTCCCCGAGCTTGTCGCTTATGAACACTCGAAGGATGCCGAGGTCGCCGGCCGATTGGGAGAGCTCGCCGGTTATCTTTCCGCGGTCTCGGCGGCGGTCCTGCTCTGCGCGCGCGATCCCTCCGAATGGGCGGCCATGGCCGATCCCTGGCCCGACCTCCACGAGATGATTGCACGCTATCAGGCGGAGTTCAGCGGCCGGATTCTGATGGGGCCGGACGACGCCGAGCGTTGGCGTCGCGAGCCGGCCGACGGCCTCTGCTGGGGATTGATCGGGGTCGCCGGCTTCGAGGGGCTCATACGCAACGAGGGGGACCTCGATCATCTGCCGACGTTATTCGAACGAGGCATTCGGTTGTTTCAGCCGATCGGGGCGTCGGGCTCGGTGCTCGGCGGCTCGTCCGATGCCGGCGATCACGGCGGACTCACGACGCTCGGCAAGGAATTCCTGGAACGGCTGACGTCGCTCGTGCCGGGGCAATCGTCTTCGACTCCGCGCCCGATTCTCGACCTGGCCGGGGCGAATTCGTTCACCGTCAACGAGACCCTCGACTGGTACGAATCGAATCCGTCGGCACGCGAGCGGGTCCTCCTGCTGGCGAGCGACGCGGCGGTGGCGACCGTCTTCTTCACGTCAGATCCGGGCACGTTATTGACTCTCGAAACGGTTCATCGGCTACGGGAATTGGGGGGTGTCGTCGCTCTCGGCCTGAGCCGGTCTCGGATCGGTTCTCCCGAGTTGCTCGCGGAGACGATCAGGACTCTGGAATCGATCCCGTTCGAAGGGCATAAGGGACTCGAAGGCATCGCGATCAGCTCGGATTATCTGGGCCGTGGCGGTGCCGTCGGCGAGCTTCAGAATGCAGAGTCGATCATGAGATGGTTCAACCGGACCTTCGATCGATCTATCGCCCGGGCGATCCTGCACGATCAGGCGCGCCTCCTGTTCTTGAAGGCGGCCGGGGCCGCGGAGCAGCCGGCAGGGATGCTGCAGGGCTGATCGGCGGTGAGCAGGCCCAACATGGCCGATCGCCGTTCGTTTTTGTACGATGGTTCTCGATCGATTTTCAGGTGGGAGAGCCGTCGATGCGAGCGTCGGTCCTTGGTTGGATCATGGCCCTGTGGGTTGGGAACGTCGGCCCTGCCTCGCCGTTGGAACTGCTGGGAAGGCTCGATCCCGATGTCCTCCCGGAAGCCTCCGGCATCGTGAAGAGCCGCAGGTACGAAGGCATCTTCTGGACCCACAACGATTCCGGCAATGGCCCTTCGCTGTTCGCGATTCGTCGCGATGGAACCGTCGTGAGGCGGTTCACCGTCGCCGCCATCAACCTCGACTGGGAAGACATCGCCATCGACGATGAGGGGCATCTCTATCTCGGGGATATCGGAAATAACAATGGGAGGTTGCCCGCCAGGGCGATCCATCAGCTTCAGGAGCCCGACCCGACGAAGCCCCCCGAAGGCCCCTTGAAGGTGCAAAGATCCACGATTTACACGTTCCCCGCGGGGGGGCGATTCGACGCGGAAAGCCTCGCGATCGACGGAACTCACGCGTTGCTCGTGGCCAAGACATTCGACCGGCGCGATGCCCGGCTCTTCGCGATCCCCCTCGATCGATCGAATCCCGCGCGTGCGATCGTCCCCACGCCGGTCGGGACGCTCCCCGGCTTTTCGGAACCGGCGACGGGGGCCGATCTCTCGGCCGACGGACAGTGGCTGGCGGTCTGTTCCGAGACGGCGACGCGCGTTTATCGGCGCGAGAAGCCGGCCGATAAGTCCGCCTTGAACGCGGACGATCTCGATCGAATCCGGGCGAATCCCTGGCGGTTGGCCGCGGAGGTCGATTATCCCGCGTGCGCGGCCGAGGCCATTTGTTGGGACGGGCAAGACCTGATCCTGGCGGGAGAGGATCAGCGGCTGTCGCGAATTCCCGGATCGATCTGGAAGGCCCGAAGCGCGATTCAAGCCCCCGCGACAACGCCCGCCAGACGCCGGCAACCCGCCGCGCCGGTGTTCGATCGTCCCGCGCCGACTCCTTCGCATTGATGCCGGGTCGTCGGGCATTGCAATCGGTTCCAGTGAAACGTCCGTCAACCCCCCTGGGAGTTATGTGTCCACGATGGAGGAAACGCCGAGTCGAGATGTGTTGATTGTGGGGGGAGGCGCGATCGGTCTTTCGATCGCCTATGCCCTCGCGCGGCGAGGCGTGACCTCGACGGTCCTGGATCGCCGGGAGTTCGGCCGGGAAGCCTCGTGGGCGGGGGCCGGGATGATTCCCCCGCACAGCGAGCGGACGGACGTCAACCCGAGCGTCGCGCTGCGGTCGTGGAGCACCCTGCTGCACGCGGAGTGGGCCGCCTCGCTCCTCGAAGAGACCGGCATCGACAACGGCTATCGCCGCACGGGGGGGGTGGATGTTGTATTCAACGAGGCCGAAGAGCGTGAGCTGAAGACCTCGGCCGGTCGCTGGAAGGTGGAAGGGATCGCCTACGAGCGCATGCACCCGGGAGACTTCGGGCGCGTCGAGCCCGCGCTCAATCCCGAGCTTCGCGTGGCCTATTTCCTGCCGGACCGCGCGCAGATTCGCAATCCCTGGCACATGCGGGCGCTCATCGCGGCGGTCCATCGGCGTCGTTGCTCGCTGATTCCTTGCTGTGAGGTTCAGGGATTCGACGTTCGGGGCGAGCGGATCGCGGGCGTGCGGACCCCGCGCGGGACGATCCCGTGCGGGACCGTGGTCATGGCGGCGGGCGCATGGTCCGGTTCATTACTCCAATCGGTGGGCCTTCAAACTCCCACGCCGCCGCTGAAGGGGCAAATCGTGCTGCTCCGCTCCGACCGGCCATTGATCCGGCGGATTGTCGAGCATGGCAAGCATTACCTCGTCCCCCGCGAGGACGGCCGAGTGCTCGTCGGGGCGACCGAGGAAGACGCGGGCTTCGACACCCGGACCACCTCGCGCGGGGTCCAGGAGCTTTTGCGCCATGCGATGGCGCTCTGCCCGGTTCTCGCTGAGGCGGAGGTGGAAACCGCGTGGGCCGGGCTTCGTCCCGGCAGCTTCGACACCCGCCCTTACCTCGGGCCGGCCCCCGGCTACGAGAACCTTTTCGTCGCGACCGGCCATCTCCGGGCCGGCTTGCAACTTTCCCCCGCGACGGGGGAAATCCTCGCCGACCTGATCGTCGGGAAAACCCCGCCCATCAACATCGCGCCGTTCCGGCTCGACCGCGAGCCCGATTTCTCGGTTACGGACAGCATCCGATCGTGACGCGCGGGTGCCCCGCTCGATTTTGGCGAGCTGCAGGGGACTGTCCCGATTTTCCACGTCAATGGCCGATGACGGGGCAATCCGGCCGATCGTGGAAAATGGGACTGTCCCCGGAGGGGAACTTTCGATGCCAAAATCGAGTGGGGCACTCTGACGCGCTCGATGTTGTCGTCTTTGTTCGGTTTGGACTTGAGGGAATTTTGGGTTCTTGCTAGGTTCCCGGCGATTGGTGGGAAATGAGTGAAACTGCGCGATGGGCGACCTCAGGATGGGTTGCCGTGAGTGTCGCGGTTTCACCCGGCAAGGAGGCCCTCGGCATGAATCGCCGCTCGGCGCTGATGCTTTCGATGTTCCTGGGTGGCCTCGCCGCGCCGGTCAAGCTGATGGCG
>CALKTZ010000657.1 GCA_937997355.1 uncultured Planctomycetales bacterium
CGAGCAAGGTGAACTGGCTGATGACCAAGACACCGCCGCCGACTTCCGAGACGCTCCGATTCATCTTGCCGGCGTCATCCTCGAAGGCGCGGAGCACGGCGATTTTCTCGGCTATCCAGGCCGCGTCATCGTCGGCATCCCCCTTCGCGATTCCCAGGAGCACGAGCCAGCCCGTCTCGATCTGTCCCACGATCCCCCCCTCGACTTCGACGGAGGCCCGACTGACCCGTTGCAGGACCGCTCGCATCGCGGAACGCTCCCTGAAGGGTGAATGGTATTCAAGCACCCGAGTTGATTCGGGCCACCGATCCTACCGGATTCTTCGTCTACCTGCGTATCTTCTCACATTTTCGAGGGCGATCTATAATTTGGAAGGCGCCCGAATTATCGAACCGGACTCGGTTCGATAATCTGGGAGCGAATAAGCAATTCGAAAACCGAACGTCGCGGTCATTTGGGAATCGGTCGTTCATGGCGAAAAAGTTGGGGTCTCGGCAGGGACCGAATCCGGGATGGCCAATCAAACACCCCTGGGATAAGCTTCCAAAGAAGGGGAGCCACGCGTATATCCCACCTCGGCCGGATTGGATCCAGCGACCTCCGCGCGGCGAACAGGGGTATCTGGATCGAGATGGAAACGAGTGGACTCCGCACCACACTCCCGATCCGAAGGACTTTCATTGGGACGTCCAGCATTCCGACGGCAGGCATACAAATATCCGTCCCGACGGTGAAGTACAGCACGGACCGGATAACTTTTAGCAGGATCATCGGGTATGTTCGTCATTAACGAGACAGAATCGGGCGAGGACACGGTATGCATCTTGTCGTTTTCCGCCCGGCCACGGGATGACCAGAATCAGCCGATCTCTGCCGTTCGAAGGACTTTTCACGTCGGCGAGAGAGTCCGTTATTGTGGGTACTTCTTCAAAGATACTCCCGAAGATAACCCGACCGGCTATATGGCGATCTTCCAGCCGCTCGACGCCGACGATCAGAGATCCTACGCCGCGACTGCGGATTACTTCGTGACCATGGATTGCTGGAACGGATTGAGCCTATCCCGGTCGATCCGCGGCTTTGAGGATGCTTCCCGGCGTCACGCCTCCCAGGCGGGCGAAATTGAAACAATTGCCTTACGGTCCTGAACGGCCGGAAGCCAAGCCGTCGGCTCGCGAACCGGAAATCGTCGATCCGACGGCAATTCCAGCAGGTGGAATCTCGAAGAAGATGGCCCGGCCAGCGGCCCGCAAGAGGACGTCGAAGTCGAAATAGAATAAAATCGTTAAATGCTCTCGTGTTGATTAAGTAAGCAAGGATTGTCCGGTGCCAGAGTCATCTCGGTGGATGAAAGATCGTTGACGTGGTACCCTGCTGGCAACGCCGCGGCGATGGTTTGCGCGGGCGGGGTATTTCGTGGAGGCGATCTTGAACGGTTCGAGTCCTGTTCGAATCCGCGTGGGAGTGGTTGGCCTGGGGCGACTCTGGGAGACCCGTCACAAGCCGTCGCTGGCCCGCCTGAGCGATCGTTTCCGGATCACCGCCGTCTTCGACCAGGTCGCCCGGCGGGCGGAACTGGAAGCCAACCAGCTCGACTGCGCGGCCAGCGCAGGGCTCACCGCATTGATTAGCCGCCCCGATGTCGACGCCATCTATCTGCTCTCCCCGCAGTGGTTCGGGCTCCAGCCGATCCGCCTGGCCTGCGCGGCGGGAAAGGCGGTCTACTGCGCCTTGCCGCTGGCGGGAGACCTGGCGGAGCTTGAATCGCTGGCCTCGCTGGTCGATTCGAGCCGGGTCGTCTTCGTGCCCGAGCTGGCGCGCCGCTGCTATCCGGCCACGCTCCGGCTCAAGGAGCTATTGCGCACCCGGCTGGGGCCTCCTCGGCTGATCCTGGGGCAATCCTGGCTCTTCGGCTTTGATCGCTATGCCGTCCCCGGCCCCACCACCCAGAACGCCCCGGCCCCGCTCTCGATCGACCCGGGGAGCTATCTCCTCGATTGGTGTCATTTCCTGTTCCCGACTCCCTCGAAATCGATCTGGGGGGAACGACGCGCCACCCTTGCCGGCACGTCCGAGGCGACGGCAATCCCCGAAGTCACCGAGGAGACGTCCGACTTCGAAAGCTTCGCCCTTGAGTTCGAGGATGGCGCGGCGGTCCGGATCAATTACGGCCGTTACCATCGAGGACCCTGGGGAGAGGCCAGCCGGTTCCTCCCCCCGCAGGGCTTCCAGGTTTTCGCCGAACGGGGTGCGGCCTGGCTCGAAATGCCCGATCGCATCCAGTGGTCCGACGCGGACGGCACCCACGAGGAGCGGCTTCCCCTCGAACCGACCGTCGGCGATGTGCTGAACGAGCAGTTCCATCGGCGAGTTCTGGGGGAGCCGACCGACGCCCCCACGATCCGTGACTCGCTCAAGAATGCCCGGGCTGTTCATGACCTCCGGGCCAGCCAGCGCGAGGGACGCAAGGTCGTTCGCGAGCCCCATTCCGCCTGACCTCCCCATCTCCGGCCGAGGAAGGACTCTCGCGAGAGGATCGCCGGGATGGCTCGCCCCAAGGAGATGTGATGAGTCAAGGAGGCTGGATCAAGGGCGCGCGAGGAGCCTGGCTTGTGGGTCTGGCGGCGATGGTCGGGCTGGCGCTTCAGGTTCACTCGGCCTATCGCAATTCGTCCACCTACGATGAGCCGACCTATCTTCGCGTGGCCTCGCGCTGGTGGCGTACCGGCAACCAGGACGAAATCACCCGGATGGGATCGCCGCTGACCTTCTGGAAGCTCCAGCAAGCGCCGGTCTTCTGGCTGCTCGATCGGACGGGACGCGCCTCACTCGTGGACGATCCGACCGCCCACGAGCCGCAACTTTTGCCGCTGGTTCGGATCGGCTCTCTCTGGATCTGGCTGGTCGCCCTCGGCGTGACGGCCTGGTGGAGCCGCCGGCTTTACGGCCACCGGGCGATGATCTTCGCCGCCTGGCTCTTCGCGCTCAGCCCCAACCTGCTCGCCCATGGCATGCTCGTCACCATGGAAATGCCCCTCGTGGCATGCACCGTCGGCCTTTTCGCCTTCTTCTGGAAATTCCTGGAGAGCGGACAACGTCGATGGTTCTGGCGGGCCGCGATCGTCTGCGGCCTGGCGTCGTCCTGCAAGTACACGGTCGTCGTCTATTTCCCCATTCTCGCCTTGGTTTGGTGGTTCGATCGTTGGCGGCCGGGGAGCGGAACGCGGCCGGCCCTTCGATCGGCGATGCGGGTGGCCCTGGGGATGGTCGGGTTTGTCCTCATCGCGGGGCTCGTCAATCTGGTCGTGACCGGGTTCGCCATGATCCCCCTGAGCACGACCCACGAAGAACACCCGAGCCTGATTCGCTGGTTCGGCGAGTACTGGGGGCGGAAGCTGGCCCGGCTTTACGAGATGCCACTCCCCCAGGATCTGGTCGGCTTCGCCACGCAGTTGCACCACCAGGCGACCGGCGGGGCGAGCTACCTCCTCGGCGAGCGACGCATGAAGGGCTGGTGGTATTACTACTTCGTCGCGTTGGCCGTCAAGGTCCCGATCACCTTCTTCGCGCTCGCGATCGCCCGCGTTTTGCTCGCGTCGCGAATCCAGGCTTCGAACGAGGGGGCCGATCAGAAGGAAGAGATTGAACCTGACGAGAAGGTAAGGTCCGGAAACCGGCACGATGCCATGTTGCCGCTCGCGATCGCCTGCTTCCTGGTCATCACGGCGCTCGGCTCGTCGCGGAATTACGGCATCCGTTACCTGCTCCCCCTCGCCCCGCTGGCGATCGTTTGGGTTTCGGGGCTCGCGGAGGTTACATTCTGGAACCGCCTGCTGGTCCCGGCCGGGCTGATCGGCGCGGCCTTCGCGACGGCGACGATCCATCCCTACGAGCTCACCTACTTCAACGTTGCGGCGGGGGGGCCGCTCGGAGGACGGCACATCCTGGCCGACTCCAACCTCGACTGGGGACAGGGGCTCATCGACCTGGCGAGGCTCCAGCGCGAGCGGCCGGAATATCAGGATCTCACCCTCTACTATTTCGGGGACACCGAACCGGCGCGTTATGGTGTCGCCGGGACTCATCGGGTGATCCGTGCGGTCGGGGATTATCGAGACTTGCCCGCGCCCGAATCCGTGAAAACCCGCTATGTCGGCGTTTCGGCCTCGCTCCAGTGGGGCCCCTGGGGAATCCCCGGCTTCTTCGATCGACTGGACGCCGTGGCACCGGCCCGCATGACCGACGACACCACGATCGCCATCTATGAGGTTTCGAAGATCCCCCTCGCGGGAGCCGGTCGGAACGATCAATAAAGGTCGCGCCCTCGTGAGAGTCGATCTTCCAGGCTATCGGCCATGTTGGCGATATTCCGGACGAGTCGGTGCGCATCGGTCGAGGGGGCGGATTCGATGGGGATATTCTCGGCGACGACGAAATATTCCTCCCCTCGCAATACGCGGATGGCGAATCGGCCGCCGATGACGCGCGCGTTCATCTTGAGGAGGATCCGGCAATCGCGATCGTTGGCGGGGGCGCAGACGGAGACCAGGCCCAGGATCGAGCGCCCCTCGGGGTCGATCCCACCGGGGCCGACATAGACCGCCTGCTTGCGATCCAGCCGGGCGGGAACGACGATCCGCCAGCCATGTCCGCTCGGGGACGTCTCGAAGCCCGACCGGTTGACGAATTCGCGGATCGCGCGGGCGACGTCGGGGTCGGCGGGCTCCGGGGTCTCGTAGGGGTCGATTGCATCGGCGGCGGCCCCGGCGTCGGCGAGCCCCGCCCCGAGCGGAAGCCCGCACTGGACGCAGAATCGGCTCGACGTGGCATTCCCGAGCGTGCAGCGGGCGCAAGCGATCAAAATGGAGCCGAGGCGCGGCGACATGGGATCAACTCAACCTAATCGGGCCAATCGGATTCGAATGAGCGGGCGTCCGGGACGCGGCACTCCCTGAAGCACGTTGCTGCGCCCCGCCGCGATCCGGGGATAGGATCCCCCGGATCGGCGAGGCGCGGATGTCCCTAGATCACTCGCCGACCGTCATCGACGCGATCATCTCGTCGAACGCCGGTCGGATCTTCTGCATCGTCTTGTCGGGGCCGACCATCTTGAGGAAGTAGGCGACCTTCTCCCCCTGGACGATCGCGCCCAGGAGCCGGGCGTTGTCGCGCTCGGGCTCGGGGGGGCGTCCCGGGAAATTGGTCGGGGTGTAGTGACCGGCGGTCTCGGCCCGCGTCACCTCGACGTTCTTGCCCTTCACCTTCTTCGATTCGATCTTGGCCATCTCGCCATCCTTGCCGGTGAAGGACTTCTGCCAGCGCTTGATGTTGTCCTCGACCGAGCCG
>CALKTZ010000658.1 GCA_937997355.1 uncultured Planctomycetales bacterium
GGAGTTTGAGCGGCGGAAGCTGCAAGATCCCGGCCGTCAGATAAGCGGCCGTGCGGAAGCCGGGCGCGAATCGGCCGAGGATCAAGATCTTGAAGCCGTGGCGGTGGAAATAGCCCTTGATCTGCGTCTCTCGGGCGCGGGTGAGGAGTCGCCGAGTCAGCCGGAAGCTGAGGACCTTATCCCCGTAGAAGTAGCCAAGGAAGTAGACCACAAAATCGCCGACCAGCACGCCGATCATGCAAGAAAGGACGGCATAGGGCCACCACATCTGGCCGTGGCGGGAGAGGACCGCCGCCAGGATGATGGGCGCCTCCTCGGGGATCGGGAGTCCGAGTCCACCCAACACGAGGATGAGCGAGATCCCCACGTAGCCAAGTTGGTGGACCAATTGCTCGGTCAATCTGGAATCCTGAACGGTTGGGAAGTCGGTCCGAGGGCGATTGTTTCGACCTCAAGCGCCTCGATGATGAGGATCGTTGGTAACATAAGCAAGATGACTCGTCGAGTCCGCCTCGAAAACGTCGATCCTGGAGCTTGGCCGATCGCCGGACGCATGAAGGATTCCACCGCCGGAGACCACGACCCTGTCGGGGATTTCTATTGTCTTCCAACCCGAAAGACGATATCAACCCGATTCCTGGGGCTGGACCCGCCCGACGAGCCCATCAACCGCGGAAATCGGGAGTCGATCGCAGAACATGGCGAATTCTGAGCGAACCAACGATCGATCGGCGCGATGGGACGATCCTCGATTCCGATCCGGAGGGCCGGAGGGGGCGGCAACCGTCCGAGACGTCATCTGCGCCGGCATGTATCGCGCGTGCTCGACCTGGCAGTACACCGTGGCGGCCCACCTGGTCGAACGCTACCGCGACGGCAAGCGGCTCGGCTATCTGAGCGGCGAGGAGTACACACTTCGCCGGGGCGAATCGACGGCCAACGCCCACGCCCCCATGGCGATCGGATCGGCCGGGGGCCGATCGGGCTGGACCGTCTTCAAGTCCCACGACGGCGACCGCTTCTTCGCCCGGGCCA
Organism: uncultured Planctomycetales bacterium; assembly: GCA_937997355.1. Classification (GTDB taxonomy): domain Bacteria; phylum Planctomycetota; class Planctomycetia; order Isosphaerales; family Isosphaeraceae; genus CALKTZ01. The sequence continues at coordinate 1,036 of CALKTZ010000658.1, forward strand.
TGGCGAGCGGCCAGGCCAGGGTGCTCTACGCCTATCGAGACGTCCGCGACGTCATCTTCTCGCTGATGCACAAACGCGGATTAACCTTCGAACAGCTTCTCCGACAAGGGATGATCCAGCAGATCCTCTGGAATGACCGGTTCTGGACGAGGCGAAGCGGCGTGCTCATCCAGAAGTACGAGGACCTGATCGCCGACCCGGTCACCGGCGTCCTTCAAATCGCCCGACACCTGGAGATCCCGATCGAGGCCTACGAGGCGTCGCAAATCGCGGTGGAATACTCGGCCGACTCGAACCGCGCACGGATCGAGAACCTGCAAAAGACCCTCCGCGAGTCGGGCGTCGATCTCAACGACGCTTCGAACCAGCAGATTTGCGACCCGACCACCCTGCTCCACTGGAATCATCTCCGACCTCGCACCGAAACCTGGCGCGATCTGGCCACGCCGTCCCAGCGGCGGCTCCTCGAAAGCTATTTCGGCGACTGGCTGGCCGCTCGCGGCTACGCCCGAGACGACTCGGCCCACACCGAACGTCCGACCTGGCAATCCCGGCTCGGCGAACTCCGCGACATCGCCCAGGGATGGACCGCCTGCCGGCTTCACGCCGCAACCCTCAGCTACCCCCGGCAGGCCCGACTGGCCAAACGCCTCCTCGGCCGGGGAGACGCCCACAACGCCGGCGCGGTGAACTGGCAAGAGTCGGCGGGAGAGCGATCCGACAGGAGCATCGCTTCCCGATAAACACCGGCAGTTCGACGATAGACACCGACCACGCCGGGTGCCACGATAGAAGGTCTCCGACCGCTCGATCCAAACTCCCGCCCTTACAAACGGGCGAACAAGGGGTGGTGGATGAGGCAATGGCTATGCAAAGAAGAACCCCCCTGTATCCCCCCTCCGAGAGGGGGGATGTGTTTGCGCGTTCACGCGATTCTCTGACCGGCGCGTGCCACCAGGCGACCCCGCCGAAACGACCTTTCTCCGTTCGGCGCGGGTCTCACGACCCCGCCGAAACCCACGACTGCAGGTCTCCCGATCGTCGCCGTTTGCACAGACCCGCGAAAAAAAGGGACAGGCACGCCGCTCCGCTTCGAGCCAGTCCCTATTTTTCGCTCCAGCCCAACGATATTGCCCCCCGCTCAACACATGCCCTGACACCGCCGAGACGATCGACCGCATGGCCTTTCATATTAACGAATTTTTATGATTTGCTGCCTACGGCCAGCCAGGGGCTTTTGGGATACTCCTGCTTGAGCCGCTGGAAGACCTCGTCGGCGCGGCCGTCTTGCTTCAGCTTGCGGAAGAGCTGGCTGATCTGGTAGAGCGCCCTCGGGTGCTCTTCCTTGTTCTTGGAATACAGCAAGTCGGTGTGCAGGTACGCGAGCAACGCATCCTTGGGGCGGTTGGCCTCGCGCAAGCAGTCTCCCAGGGTGTTGTAGGCGGGGGCCTGGACGGTCGCGTTCTCGGGGGGGTTGGCCTGGATCACCTCGCGGAGCAGCGCCTCGGCCTCGTCGAACTTCTTCATCGAGGCGAGGCTCTGCGCCTTGGCGAACTGGGCGTTGCGCTGGCCGGGGGAATTCTTGGGAAGCCGGGCGATCAATTGATCAAGCTCGCGGAGGGCCTCGTCATGCTTCCCTTGCCCGGCGAGCACGCTCGTGCGCAAGACGGCCGCGCGGTCCGAGGCCCCCGGGAGCTTGGCAAGCTCCGCGATCTCCCGATCGGCCGCGGCGAAATCCCCTTTCTTCAGGAAGGTGCGGGCGAGGGCCGATCGGACGTCGCCGATCTGCCGGCTGTTGGGATAAGCACTCGCGAATTTCTGGAGCTTCTCGGTCGCCTCGTCGGCGTATTTGGGCTCGGTGAGCGCAAGCTCGGCGAGCACCTCGGCCTCGCGGAACTGGAGCGCGCGGAGCAAGAGGGGGCGGTTCGCGGAATCGGCCGCGGCCTTCTGGTAGAGCCCGATCGCCTCGGCGAGCTGGCCCCCCGACTCCCGACTCTCGGCCAGGGCCATGGAGGCCGGCTGACCGTCGTAGCGGACCGACGCGATCTGCTCGACCGGCACCGGGACGTTCGCGCCGCCGACCTGAACGACCACCTCGGCCGAGGACTCGGAGAGGATCTGCCCGCGCACCTTGCCGCCGATCGCCTGCTTGATCGCGGCCCCGGGGACGAGCGAAACGTCGTCGGCCCGCGCGGACGGATTCCCGGACAACGCCCCCCCGACGACGATCAAGCACGCAAACCCAACCTCAATCCTGAAGCGGCTCACACCCGGATTGCGCGTGCCGTGTTTCGCTCGGCGCGTGCCGCCGGACGACCCCGTCGACCGAAGGTCTCCCAACCATCGCGACAGCACCGGTACGCGGAAAAGGGGACAGGCACGGCGCTCCGCTTCGAGCCAGTCCCCATTTCCGCTCCGGCCCGACCCGGCGATTGCCCGCGCAATCCAGGTGTGAGCCTCTCTCGATCGACTCGACGCCAGGCGATCGGACAGCGCTCGAATTCCTGGGAGTTTCAAGGAGGTCTCTCCGTCAGAGGGTGCTTCGTGAAGTCTCATCGCGAATCCCGTCCGCATCAAGGGATGCTATTTATTTGATCTTTGACAGGAGCTGATCGTACTTCTGTTTCATCTCGGGGCTGCCGACCGTCGGCGATAGCTTCATCACGCCGGCCAGGGTCTGACGCGCCTTGGCCCCCTGCTTGTCCTCGTTGAGAGAGTAGGCGGCGTGATACCAGGCGTCGTAATAGACCGTCGGGCGAGGGCGGAGCCTCGCAAGCTGTTGCGCCAGTTTCTGCCAGTGCGCGTAGGCCGCCGACCAGGCCCCCTGCCCGGCCGCGGCCTTCGCCTCCAGCAGCATCCCTTCCTCGACTCGCGGGAAGACGCTCGTGGGCTCCTCCGACTTGAGCTGATCGACGAGCGCCTCGGCCTCGCCGAACTTGGCCTGGCCGCGGAGCGCCGTCGCGAGCCTCAGCCGATTCTGGAAGAACCGACGCTTCAGGATCGCGGGATCGACCGACGCGGAATCCTTGGAGGCTTCGTCGAGCATCCTCCGCAACACGGCCTCGGCCTCGGCGTCGGCCCCGATCGAGAGGAGGCTCGCGCTCGCCCAGTCGAGCGATTCCATCGTCTGCCCCGACTTGCTGTTGGCGAGCGAGGTCAGGAAGGTGCGGAAGGCTTGCAGCATCTGCTTCTCCTCGGCAACCTTCTTCTGCTGGCGGAGCCGCTCGAGCTCCCGCTGGATCAATCGGCCGAGTCGGTAATAGTTCTGCGCCTGCTGGGTCGAGGTCCCGCCGGATTTCTCCAGCTTCTGCATCAGGGCGATCGCCTGATCGACCTGATTGGCGGCGATCTTGGCCCGCAACAGGCTCTCCATCAGCTTGAAGTAGGTCGGCCCGGTGGTCACCGTCTGGGCCTTGAAGATCGGCTCCAGGACGGCAAGCGCCTCGGCCGATTTGCCGGACTCGGTGAGGACGAAGGCAAGCTCGCAGGCATTGCCGATCAGGTTCGGGTCGGTCTGGGGAGCCCCCGCTTCCCAGCGGAACTTGAGCGCGGCCGCGAGGATTTCGACGGCCTTCTTCGTCTCCGCGTCGGCCCCCGTCCCGTCCTCCTTGCGGTCGAGCATGCGACCCCGCGACCAGTGGGCGACCCCGAGCTGCGTCTGGGCGTCGGCCCAGTGGGACGACCGCTTCCGCACCGCGCCGAATGATTGAATCGCCCGCTCATAATTGCCGCGCCCCTGGGCGATGATCCCCAGGTTGATCCGGGCGTCGTCGGCCTCGTCACGGTCGGGCCAGGTCTCCGCCGTGTAGGAGGCCATCTCCACCAGCCGATCGAGATCGCTGGATCGGTCGACCTCGCGGATCGTATTGTACGCCTCGGTCATCGCGTGCATGCCGATGACGGTGGCCTTGGGCGCCAGCGCGGCCTGGGGATGGCGCCTGGCGATGTGATCGGCCAGGACGAAGGCATCATAGAATTGTTTGTTCATGAAATAGGCGAACGCGAGATTGTATCTCGCCATGGTGACCTTGTCGGTCGCGCCGGTCGTTTCCGCCTTGCGGATCGCGGCCTTGTAGAGTCCGATGGCCCTCTCCCACTCCTCGGCGCCGAGCGCCTCCTCGGCCTGGTTGGTGGCCTCCTCGTAGGTGAGCTTGGAAATCTCCTCGGCCTTCAGCGCGGCGTTCGGCTTGTATTTCTTGAGGAGCGCCAGCGCCTCCTGCTTGAAGGGGGAGGCGTATTTCACGACGATCATCAGGGCGTCGATAATGCGCCTGGTCGCCTTCTGGCGGTCCTCTGGCTCCAGCCCGG
>CALKTZ010000659.1 GCA_937997355.1 uncultured Planctomycetales bacterium
AGACCCGCTGGTCCTCGCGATCAAGATGACGCTCTATCGGACGGCCGATTCCAACCCGATCATCACCGCGCTGGCCCGCGCGGCCGAAAATGGCAAGGAGGTGACCGCGCTTGTCGAGCTCCAGGCCCGGCTCGACGAGGAGAACAACATCGACAAGGCCCGCATGCTCCAGAAGGCGGGGGTCCACGTCGTTTACGGGATCGTCGGCCTCAAGACGCACTGCAAGGCCGCGCTGGTGGTACGCCGTGAGCACGATGGGATCCGACGCTACCTCCACCTCTCCACGGGGAACTACAACCACACCACCGCGCGATTTTATACCGACCTCAGCTTCTTCACCTGCAAGCCCGAGTTCGGCGAGGACGCCAGCTCCCTCTTCAACATGCTGACGGGGCATTCCCAGGGGGGGCCGTGGAACAAGCTCATCCCCGCGCCGATTTTCCTCGCGGATCGCCTGACGGCATTCATCCGCCGCGAGCGAGATCATGCCCTGGCGGGGCGTCCCGCGCGGATCATCGCGAAGATGAACTCGCTCGTCGATCCGGGGATCATCGCCGAACTTTATGATGCTTCGCAAGCCGGAGTGCGGATCGACCTCATCGTCCGAGGTATCTGCTGCCTGAGGCCGGGCGTCCCCGGGGTTTCCGAGAATATCCGCGTCATCAGCATCGTCGACAAGTACCTCGAACACTCCCGGATCACCTACTTCCAGAACGACGACGAGCCGCAGGTCTTCCTCGCCTCGGCAGACTGGATGCCGCGCAATTTCCGCCGCCGCGTCGAGCTGATGTTCCCGATCGAAGACCCGGAATTACGCCATCGGATCGTCGACGGGATTCTCGGCGTGGTGCTCTCCGATAATGTGAAGGCGCGCGTGCTCCAGCCCGACGGCACCTACCGCCGGGTCGCCCCTCCCAGGTCGGGCGAGCCCGTCATCCGCTCCCAGATCGAGTTCCAGAACATGGCCCGCGAGTTCAGCGAGACCCGGCCGATCGCCCAAACCTCCGGCTCCGGCGTCTCGGTCAGTTAGTCTCTCCCTCAAGAGGCAGGGAGTAAGCCGGATCCACTCAGCGTCAGCGGAGCTTGCGCAGTAATCCCGGCGTGGCGATCCATTCGATCTGGTAGCGATCGCCGGAATTGCCGTCGTGAGCGAGCGAGGCGATCCCCCCTTTCTTGAGATCGCCGAGCATGGCGTTGGGATCGTCGAGCACCAGGAGCCCGATCAGGTCGCTGAGCGACGGATTGTGGCCGACGATCATCAACCGAGCCTCTGCCCGCGATCGAAGCCAGTTGCGGATCATGTCGGCGCCGTTGCCGGATCGGAGGGCCGGCTCGTCCTGAAGCCCCTGACGCAAGGCGGGGTCGAGAGCCTCGGCCACGATCTCGGCGGTACGCCTGGCGCGAGGGAGCGGGCTCGTGACGATCTGGTCGAGATCAAGCCGGAGCCGCGCGAGCGACCGACCGATTTCGCGCATCCGCTTCTCCCCCTCCGGCGTGAGCGGCCGATCGTCGTCGGCCATCCCGGGGGTGCCATGCGGCAGTGCGATCCCATGGCGGAGGATGTAGAGCTTTTCGATCATGGAAGGCTCGATTGGAGAGAGGAAACGCTTCTGTCGGCTTGCCGCGTCATTTGCTCGTCCGAGGTCCGCTTTTCCATCCCGCGGCCTCTTCGCCGTCGACCCGGAGCGTCAGGCATTTGGCGCTCCCCCCCGACTTGATGAACTCGGTGAAGCCGAGCGGGATGGTTCGAAAGCCGAGCTCGGTGAGACTGGCGGCGAGCTTCGGCGCGCCCTTGTTCAGGAGGACCGTCCGGCCCACCACCACGGCGTTGCAGCTAAACGACGCCGCCTCCTCGGGGTTCACCTCGACGAGGCGAGGGATTCGCTCTCGGAGCACGGCCCGGCCGTAATCGTCGAATGCCCCGGGATAGTAGATGGCCGAATCCTGGTCGAGCGGGCAGAAGCAGGTATCGAGATGATAAAACCTCGGGTCGACCAACTCCAGGGGGAGGACCGAGACCCCCAGGCGGTCGCCGATCCAGTGAAGGCATCGCGCGTCGCTCCGGAGGCGATAACCCGCGAACAGGGCCTCGCCGCAGAAGAGGGCGTCCCCGGCCCCTTCGAAGTTGCCGTCGCCCGGCGGCTCGATCACGTCAAAACCCTTCGACTCCGCCCAGGACTTGAAATGAGGGGTTTCCCCCTGGCGCACGGCATGCCGGAAATGGGAAACGATGAAGATGTCCCGATATACGAGCCCGGCATTCGCGGTGAAGACGAGATCCGGCTGCCCTTGCACCGGATCGATCAGATCGATGGCGACGCCGAGCCCAAGAAGCGCCTCATGGAGGGCGTTCCACTGCGCCCTGGCCAGTGCGGGATCGCTGCCGACCTCGACGTGCATCCAGGGGTTGATCTCGTATTCGATCCCGAAATACTCGGGGGGGCACATGAGGATGCGAGGAAGAGACGGGGCGTTTCCATTCGCTGCATTCGCGACCATGAGGGCTCCCTCCTGTTCACGTCCGATTCCCCAGTTCTTCGGCCAATGCGCGGAGGAACGGCTCGACGTCGGTCACCAGGCCGACCGTCTGGAACGTGCCTCGATCGCTGAGCTTGGTGACGGTCGCCGGATTGATGTCGACGCAAACCACCTTCACGCGGGCGGGGAGCAGGTTCCCGGTCGCGATCGAATGCAGCGTCGTGGCGATCATGAGGGCGAAGTCGACGTCTTGAATGGCCTTACGCATGCGATCCTGGGCGACCAGGGTGTCGGTGATCACCTCGGGGAGCGGGCCGTCGTCTCGGATCGAGCCGGCCAGGACCACGTCGATCCCCTTGCGCACCGCCTCGAACATGATCCCCGACTTGAGCGCGCCCGACTCGACGGCGCGGGCGATCCCGCCGAGCCGTCGAATCCGATTGATCGTGCGGAGGTGGTGTTCATGGCCGTGCTCGGTCGACTCGCCAAGGTCGAGCGAGACCCCCAGGCTGGTGCCGTAAAATGCCTGCTCGATGTCGTGGGTCGCCAGCGCGTTCCCGGCGAAGAGGGTTTGAATCCAGCCCTCGCGGATCAGCCGGGCCGCATGCTCGGCCGAGCCGGTGTGGACGATCGCCGGGCCTCCCACCAGGAGGACCTTCTTCCCCGAAGCGACGGTCGACCGTATCGCCTCGGCGACGCCTCGCAGGCTGACCGCCTTGGGCTTCTCGCTCGAAACGCTCGACCCCATGAACCCGAACAGCGAGGTTTCGCGAGGACGTTCCGTCGGCAAGACCCGCACTCCGGCATAGCCGATCACGATCGGCATCCCCAGCCGAACGTGGGTCATCGGGATGCAGCGCGCGTGCCCGGAAACCGGGTCGACGGTGATCCCGCAATCCATCTCCTGGTCATGGACGTCGATCCAATGGCCGTTCCAGCGAAGTTGGGTTTGCTCGTTGGTCGTGCTGTAGAAGTCTTCGGGAAATGCGCCGGCGATGTCGGCAGCCACCACGCGCGCATCGACGGTATGCACGGGCGACGCGCCATGCTCGATCAAGTCGCCGAGGATTTCCGCCAGGCCGGCCTCATCGGAGGCATGGACGGCGATCCGCGCATAGCTGGGATCGACCCGGCGGGAGCCGATCTTGCAATCGAGGATCTCGAAACTCCCCCCCAGCATCAGGATCCGATCCAGGATCTTGGGGAGGAGCAGGGAGTCGACGATGTGGCCGCGGACTTCGACTTCCTCAACCACCCCCTCGGCATTCGTGGAAGGCGGCCTGGTGGCAACCGAAGCCCCCCCATTGTTGGAGTGCGTCATGAGATTGGCCCTCCTCCGGATATGAGATGCGATTGGACCGAAGATCTCTTCTTCTATTATCGCATCGCTCCGGAGGTCCGGCGAGTCGCGACGGGGATTCGTCGGGGCAGCCTGGGGGCGTTTTGCTCAGGAGGGGGCCTCCCGGACGATCGGCATTGGTCGTGCGAGTCCGCCGATCGTCCGGAGAGGTCAGGGGGTGGGATTGCGCGCCGTCGATATCTTTTTGTTTCCGTGCGATTATTGAGGCTTGCAAGTGCTGATGATCGTCGATCCGGTGGTCATTCCAGGTGCTGAGCCAGATTCCGCGTCGTTGGTCGGCGAACTTTTCACGCGGCTTTCCTCCCCGCTTCTTCTGAGGCCGGCTTGATCGCCCTCCTCCAGAACAATCAAGCCGGCCGGGGACGAGTTTCCGGAGTCGCCGTGATTTCTCCCGGCTTTCTCCGTCTCGTGAGACAGATCATGCCAGACGTCGGGGACGGCGTCAAGAAAAAAATTCACTATGTCAATCGATTTAATTGACTTTAATGAAAGAAAAAAACGCAAAGTCTTTTCTGAAAAAGGGGTTATGTGCAATTAAAATTGGCAAAAAGGGTTTGCTTGCGAGAGGGCGTCATGGCGACGGATCACGCCAATCGGACCTGATCCCCCTGGCGGACGCGGCCGCCTCGAAGGACGGAGGCATAGACGCCGACGTTACCGCCATTGAGTCGGACGGCCGTGCGGAGGATGGCCGGGTCCTTGGGGAGATCCTGCTGGGGCAGCGTCGTCATGACGCATCGAGGGCAGGGGCCGTCGACCTTGATGAGTGCTTCGCCGATGGCGAGGTTCCGGCCGATCCAGGCGTCCTCGACGAATCCGGCGGCTCCGTCGGGGGATTCAATCACGAGGCTCGGGCGGAAACGTCGAATGTCGAACCGGCTCGCGGGAGTCGTCGATTGCAGGGTTTCGAGGGTCGTCTTGGTGAGCAGGTGGAGCATGGCCCCATCGAAGAAGGTCCCGGGAGCTAGTTCGAACTCGAACGTTTGATCCCGATCCGCGAGCCAGTCATGATCGGGCCAGTATCCTTCGCCCTGCGCGCCGGGGGTTGAATCGGCAGATTGCGCGAGACGCACCGAACGCCCCGCCGCGTCGGACAATCGAGTTTCGGCGTCGGGCTCGGTCGTTGCCAAGATGCTGCCGTCGGGCAGGGTGATCCTGGCAACGGGACGGGCTCGATCCGATTCGGGCTGATAACTGGCCCGAAACTCGAACAGGTTGGGCCAGCGACGAGGATTCTTGGCGCTCACCACCTTGCCGGTTTCGGGATCGAGCAAGGCGAAGGCTCGGTCGCCGACGAGTCCTCGCTCGGTGATCTCACCCTCCGTCAATCGCTCTCCCAGCATCGACTTGACCGGATATCGCCAGATTTCGGCGATTCTCCCCTGGTTCAGATCCGTTTCGCGAGTGTCCTGGTCTGTCATCGCCATCCCTCCGCTCGCTGCAACCGCCGCGAGTTCGAACTCGTTTCATCTGAACAGGATCGGTTGCCTGTGCAGATTCAGA
>CALKTZ010000660.1 GCA_937997355.1 uncultured Planctomycetales bacterium
CTCCCGCGAGCGTGCCGAGGTCGTGCATCACGCCGGCCGAATACAGGAACGCGTGGGAATTCGGGCTGTTCAACAACAGGCTGTAGCCGACGACCTGGCCCGATGCGTTGACTCCAAAAGCCCTGCCTAAAGTCCCCCCCAGTGTGCCGAGGTCGTGCATCACGCCATTGGAATACAGGAACGGGCGAGTATCACCACTCGATGTGGTGCTGGATCCGACGACATATCCGCTGTCATTGATTCCATACGAGATGCTCTCATGTCCCCCATTGAGTGTGCCGAGGTCGTGCATCACGCCGGCCGAATACAGGAACGCGTGATTGCCACTCGTCGCGGTGGAGCTGAATCCGACGGCCTGACCCGATGCGTTAATTCCAATCGCCTCGCTTTGAGGGACCGAAAGTCCAGAGCTACCAAGCACACCGAGGTCGGTGACCATGTAGGATCCGGCCCGAGCATTGGGCTGGTCGTATGCGGCCAGGGCCAGGGCCAGGACCATCCAGGGCGCGGCCGTGCAACGGCGAGTCGTTTTCGAGCTGGTCATGAATCGATTCCTCGGTCTTAAATAGTGGACAAATGTAAACAACGATAATTCAAGTGATAAGCTGGAAATCCGGCTCATACGGAAGCTGGGCAAATCGGAGTCGGATCCGGTTGCATCGTTCCGCATCGGCGCGGAGGCCCGGACTATTAAGGGATTAAATTGCGCGCGAACCGCCCCCGGGGACCGGCGGGCCGATCGCGTTGCGAAAAGACAACATGCGCGCTCAGCGGCCGATCGACTCGGCCCCGAGGAATCGGACCGATCGGACCGGAACGACCGGGGGGGCCGGGGCGAGCGCGGGGGCATCCCAGTCCAGCCCCATCCGGGCAAGCTCGGCGCGGATCCGCCGGAGGTCCCAGACGAGGAGCCCTTTCTTATGGGTCGTCAGCAGGGTGGCCTTGTCGGCGCTCATCGACACCTGCTCGACGTCCTGGTCCGGGTCTTCGAATCGGGCGAGCTCCCGGCCGGTTGCGACTTCCACCAGGCGGAACGGGCCGGCACCGCCGCTCAGGACGGCCAGCTCGCCGTCCGACGAGAAGCAGGCGAGGTAGCCCGGCCCGAGTTGAGGCCCGGGCTTCCAGGTCCCCGCGGCGTAGAGCCGCCCGTTGTCGGTCCCGGTGGCCAGCCACTTCCCATCCGGCGTGAACAGGCAACGGCCGATCTGGCTCGTCGCTTCCCAAACCTTCTCCTCGGTTTCGACCTCGTAGACCAGGATCGAGCCGGGCTGTCCTTCGAAGGCCACCCATCTCCTATCGGGGCTGACCGTCGTATTCCCCAGGGAGACCCCCCTGGCAAGCTGGCGGGGGGTCTTGTGCCTGTCGAGGTTCATGAGCAATGCCCCGGACTCGGGGCCGACGGCGCCGGGACGCCATGCCGACTGGGCGACGATCCGCCCGTCCCGGCTCGTTGCCGCAATGTTGTAATCCGGATCCAGGGGGAGTCGCAGCGGGGGGCCGATCTCGACGACGTCCGGCGCATCCGGCGAGGAAGAGATGGGCCATCGATAACACCCTTCCTTGCTCTGCGTGTACAGGTGGCCCGATTGGTCGAACCCGGCATAGAGTCCCGGCATCGGGTCCTTCAACGGCAGGGAGCCGACCTCCCGGCCGGTCGCCAGATCCACCAAGGCGACCTGCCCGGTCGAGACTCCCAAGCCGAGCCGATCATCGGGGCTGAGGCTCGACCATCGCCTGATTTGTCGAGGAGCCGAGTGGACGATGAGGCGACACTCGCGCCCTTCCGCGACCGACCAGTAGGCAAATCGTCGTCCCTTGTCGTTGACCATCCCCGGGAAGAGGCGCGTCCGCCCCCGATCGGTGCGGAGGACGCGGGCGTCCCAGGAGACCAGGGGGAAGTTGAACGCCTTCGTCGCGAAGAGATTCCGCCCCGTGTTCGCATCCTGCATGAATGTGACGGCCCCCCAGCCTCGCCCGAAGAGCCGATCCCCTTCCTTGTTGAAGGCGATCGTCGAGGTGGAATCGAGGAGGTCCACCGTGCGGAGGAGCTTGAGCGTCGGCGGTCGTTCCGCGAATTCATAGATGGCGGCCTTCACGGCCGAAGGGACGGGAATCGCCAGTTGCCGGCCGTCGGCACTCCAGTCGCCGGGATAGGTCCGGCCATCCGGCCAGGGGATCTCCCCGGAGAGCGTTTCCCCGGTCTCTACCTGCCTGATTTCGAACCCCTTGGAAAAATAGGAAGTGATGGCGACGAAGGGGGCCGTCGGATGCTTTCGCAAGATCGGCTCCGTCGGGATGGTTCGCGGCGGAAGCTGCACGCGAAGCTTTCCCGATCGGAGGTCGTGGGTCGCCAGCGATCCATCTTGGTGCAGGAGCGTGACGAGGCGTCCGTCCGGTCGGAAATCCCAGGAAAGGACCGGCCGTCGCACGTCGATCCGGGCGATCGGGGTTGGTCCGCCGATATCCCAGATCGTCAGGTGGCGCGTCCCGGGCGAATGATGGTCCGCCAGCCAGCGGCCCGGGCCGAACGCGAGCCGTCGCTGATCCGGAGAATCCGGCAATCGGATGATCTCGACATCGTCGGCGACGCGACGGACGATCCCCCCGCCGCGGACATCGCTCGTGGCGTAGAGTTGGAAGTTTTCGTCCAGGTCGACCGAGGCCACATCGTCGGTCCACCGGCCGAATTCCGTGGTGATCTGGATGTCTGGCAAGGCCAAGGCGGCGATCGCCTCGTTGCGGAGCAGGTTGAACCGTTCGGGGGGATGGCCAAGCTCCCGGCCGATCCTGGCCGCCTCGGCGATCGCGGCGAGTGCGTCGAATCGCTGCCCGCTCCTCCGCCCGAAGCGGACGGCGCGGGCCTGGGCGAGCCTGGCATCCCAGAGCCGTTCGGAACGTTGATGCTCGGCGATTTCGGCCCTCCTGAGATTTTCGCGGATTTCGTTGTTGGCGCGTTTGATCCAGAAGAAGGCGACGGTCGAGAGGATGGCGATCAGTAGGGTCATCGCGGCGGCCGAGGTCGCGAGCCCGGCGATCAACGGGTTGCGCCGGCACCATCGCCAAAGTTGCTCATGAGGCGGGATGCGGCGCGATCGGATCGGCCGATTCTCGGCGACGCGGCGTAACTCCTCGGCGAGTTCGGTGGCCGTCGCATAGCGGTCGGATGGCGAACGGGCGATCGCCTTGTGAACGACGGTCTCCAGGTCGCGGGAGATCCGCGGGTCGACCTTTCGGAGCGGAGTCGGCGCGGACTCCAGGATTCGGCGGATCAGCTCGTGTCGGCTTCGACCTTCGTAGGCCGGCCGGAGGGCCAGCATCTCGTAGAGAGTCATCCCCAGCGCGTAGATATCGCATTGGGCGTCGGACCGCCCTTCGAAGCGTTCCGGCGCCATGTAGCGGACGGTCCCGACGATATCGCCGGTGGCGGTGAGATCGTCCCCCCCTTCGTATTTGGCGAGCCCGAAATCGGTGATCCACGGATTGCCTCGGTCGTCGACGAGTAAGTTCGACGGCTTGAGATCGCGATGGAGGACCCCGCGATCGTGAGCATAAGCGATCGCCCATGCGACCTCGGCCCCGATCCTGGCCACTTCCCGATGATAGGTGGGCTGATCCGCCGAGGCCAGCGAGCCCGGATGAGTCGAATCGGGGCGAGCGGGGGCCGGCTCGCTCGCCTCGCCGGATTCCGCGATCAGGGTCGTGGCGACTTCACCCGGCGTCGCCGGCAGCCCGCCTCGAACTCGTCTCACGTGATCGAGTACCGCGTCGAGGGCCTGCCCGGGGATGTATTGCATGACATAGTACAGGACGCCGTCATGTTCCCCGAAATCGAAGACGGGGACGATGTTGCTGTGATGCAGCCGGGCGGCCGACCGGGCCTCGTTCTGGAATCGGCGGCGATAATTCCGATCCCCTCGGCCGCCGTGATGAAGCACCTTGAGGGCGACCGGGGCCTGGAGCGACTCGCGCCTCGCCTCGTAGACCACCCCCATCCCGCCCGCCCCGATGACGCGCGTGATCCGATAGTCTCCCAGCCGTTCCGGGACGCCGGCGCCGGCCGGCGCCGACTCTCGAGGCGAATGTGGAACCGTCGAGCCCGACTGGTCCTGCTTCAGTTTTTCCATCGCGACCAGCGCGGGGAAGAGATCGAGGATCTCGTCGGACAGGTCGGGAAATCGCCGGATGTATTCGGAAATCGAGGGCCGTTTGCCGGCCCGGAGCTGGTCGAGAAACAACTCGGCGGCCAGGTCGAAATCGCCGCGATGCGAAATGTCGCTCATAGCCGGAAACTTCCCGCTCCGCCGGGCATCGCTTCGATGTGCGCCTTGAGCCGTTTGAGTGCCCGCATGTAGCGTTTGCTGGCCGCCGATCGGTCGATCCCCAGGACGCGGGCCGACTCCTCGGCGGTCAGCTCCTCGAAATGGCGGAGGACCAGGACCTCCCGGTCGATCGGGTCGAGAGAATCGATCGCCTGCTGGAGCCGGAGCTTCTGCTCCGACCTCGCGGCGGCCCGACTCGGGGTATATGCCTTGTCGACCAATTGGGCGGCGATGGCGACGGACGACGCTTCGGGCATCGGCCAATTGTCGAGCCGAACCTCGCGGCCTACCTCCCGGGCTTGCACCCCCAGATGTCTCCGGTGCAAGGCTTGCATGGTCTTCCCGGTGAGCCACCGCAACCAGAGGAACAGCGGCATCTCCGGCGTTTCGAGATACTTCGGCAAGAGGCGGACCGCCTCGATGGCGACCTCCTGGACCACGTCCGAGGGGTCGATCCGGCCTCGGACGCGACGGTCCAGGCGCAGGTCGATGATCCGCCTGAGTCGCGCGCGATGCGGCTCGAACAGCTCGGCCCATGCCGCCGCATCTCCCGCCCTGGCAAGCCGGATTCGAGTCAGCTCATCGGCGTTCTCGTCCGAGGGGTTACCGACCGCTTCCGCCGTCACGTCCGCATGCCTTTCACTCGAAAGACCCCAGAGAAAAAAGCGAGGCCCATCCTGCCGGGCCTCGCGAAAAGCCGTGGCGACCGAGAATCAAAGGTCATTCTAGAAAGTTCATGCAAGGGCCGAGGTATCGAACCCAAAATGACTCTATTCGGAGTCGATTATAAACGATCGTCGAGAGATGCGAAGAGGCGAACCCGGCCACCCGGCCACCTCACGCGGCCGGGACGACCTGGGCCTTGAACGCCGCCGTATGCGCATTCCGATTGCCTACCATCACAACCCCTTGCCGGGCCACCGGAGTGGTTTAACTGGTGGTCCCGTTTTCGGGGTCCGCGATCGGCCCGCAATCCATCATTGGCCCACGATTTGCAATACCTCCGCCCGTAGAACACCCGTAAAATTCAATCGAGGTGACTGCTTCGATGCGATTCCTTGCCCTGGCCACGGATTACGACGGGACTTTGGCTCATGATGGAAAAGTCGACGAGCCGACCATCTCGGCGATCGAGCGGCTGCGCGATTCCGGTCGAAAGTTGATCCTCGTGACCGGTCGGGAGTTGGATGAGTTGATCGCGGTGTTTCCGCGGATCGATCTCTTCGACAGGGTCGTGGCCGAGAACGGGGCGCTGCTCTATCGCCCGGAAGACCGCTCCGAGGGCATCCTGGGCGAGCGGCCTCCCGAAAGCTTCCTGGACTCGCTCCGTGGCCGAGGGGTTGAACGGATCTCGGTCGGTCGCGTCATCGTCGCGACCTGGGAGCCCTACCAGTCGGCGGTCCTCGAGGCGATCCGCGAAGCGGGCCTGGAATTGCAGGTGATCTTCAACAAAGGGGCGGTGATGATCCTCCCCTCGGGCGTAAACAAGGCCACGGGGCTCAACGCCGCGCTCCAGGAATTGGGGCTGTCTCCGCACAATGTCGTCTCGGTGGGCGATGCCGAGAACGATCATGCCTTCCTCGCCATCAGCGAGTGCAGCGTGGCCGTCTCGAATGCCCTGGATGCCCTCAAGGAACGTGCGGATCATCTGACCCTCGCCGACCACGGCGCGGGCGTCGCCGAGCTCATAGACGGCCTGGTCGCGGACGATCTATGCTCGGTCATGTCCGGGGTGGATCGCCACGACATCCTGCTCGGCAGGCGGGCGGATCTTTCCGAGGCACGCCTCACGCCCTATGGCTCGAACGTCCTCGTCACCGGCACCTCGGGCAGCGGCAAGTCAACCCTGACGACGGGGCTCCTCGAACGGTTGGCCGAATCCGGATACCAGTACGCGATCATCGACCCCGAGGGGGACTACGAATCGCTCGAAGGGGCGGTCGTGATCGGGACGCCTCGCCGCGTGCCGACGGTCAAGGAAGTGCTCGACCTGCTCCAGAACCCGACCCAGAACGTCGTGGTCAACCTGCTCGGGATTGCACTCGGGCATCGGCCGGCATTCTTCGAAGAGTTCCTTCCGCAGATCCAGGAGCTGAGATCCCGGACGGGCCGGCCCCACTGGATCGTGGTCGACGAGACTCATCATCTCCTCCCCATCACCTGGGATCCGGCCGCGTTAACGCTCCCCCTGAAACTCCGCAACATGATCTACATCACGGTCCATCCCGACAGCGTGGCCAGGGAGATCGCGGATTCGGTGGACCTCGTGTTCGCGGTGGGCGACGCCCCCGAGAAGACGATCATGAACTTCTGCGAGGCGGTCGGGGAGGAATCGCCGTCGATCGCGCCGACGACGCTCGCATCCGGAGAGGCCCTGATCTGGAATCGACGGGATGGAAGTTCACCCGAGAGGGTGCGGAGCGAGCCTCCGAAGTCGGAACACAGCCGACATTCTCGCAAGTATGCGGAAGGGAATCTCGGCCCCGACCGCAGTTTCCGCTTCCGAGGACCTGAAGGGAAGCTGAATCTGCGTGCGCAGAACCTCGTCGTATTCCTCCAGATCGCGGAAGGGGTCGACGATGCCACATGGCTGTTCCATCTGGGACAGGCCGATTATTCCCGATGGTTCCGCGAGGGGATCAAGGACGAATCGCTCGGCGCGGAAGCGGAAAAGATTGAATCTCAACCGAATCTCTCGCCCGAGGAAAGTCGTGTTGCAATTCGAGAGGCGATCGAAAGTCGCTATACTCTCCCCAGCGAGGCCGCCTCGGGGCACGCCGAATAATCTTCAATGCGTAGCAGCACCGGCCATTGCCGGTGAGCTTTGCCATCGCCCATCTGTCGCTCGCCCGATGAAACGGAACTCAAAACTTTGAGATCTGGGGAATTTCGCCGTCCCCGCCTCAAGCTCCTCGCATCAATCCGCCAGATGATGAATCGTGCCGTGGATCGTCCCATCGACGATTTGGCCCCGCGCGCCGTTCAACCGATACTTGATCTCCAGCCCCCGGGTTGGACCGATCTCGGGAATTGTCAGGCTCAATGTCCGCCCCGACTCGGATAGTGCCGCCGAACCGACCCGGAGCGATTTCTCGTCATAATGCTTGGATCCGTATTTCTCGGACCTCTTGATGGTCCATGATTTCACGGAATAGTGCGAGACATCCGAAGCCGCGGAGCGATTGAGCGGATCGGTGAACGTGATCTCCATCGCGCCCCTGGTTGCGTGGAGGGCTTTCGGCAGGAACATCGGCTTGCCGGTGGCGCGGATCCGGTACAGGCCGCCTGGGGCTCCCCGGTCGCTGGCCCAGGCGACCATCCCGCAGACGTAGAGTTGGCCGTCCTCCGGGTGGAAACGCCCGCGCATCACGCCGGTGGGCAGCGGGGGAATCGGCAGGGCACACATCCCCCCCTGCATAACGCCGTCGACGCTCTCGTGCGGCACGACGAAGATCTTGCCGTTGCCATAGGAGAGATTGAGGAGCGAGCCCCTCAGCGGCCCCCAGGCCTGGCTCCGCACCCAGACCATCTCGGCGGGGGAGCGATCGAAGTCGTTGGTGATCCAGCAGACGGGAGGCTCCATCGCCGAGTCGGATGGGTCGGTGACGTCATGGAACCCCCACATGTTGCCGTAGAAGCCCCCCAACTTGACGTGGTTGATCCGGTTCTTCGGGTGCCAGTGCCCCTCCTGATCGGTGAGGAAAAAGGTGCCGTCGTCGTTCAGGCAGACCCCGTTCGGGGCGCGGAAGCCGGCGGCGAGGATGTCGGTGCGGAGGCCGTCCCGGCTGACACGGAGCAGGGTCCCATGCTGCGGGACGAGCGCGGGCTTCCCGTGGCGCGCCGCCTTGGCGTAGTAGAAGTTCCCGGCCGGGTCGGTCTGGAGGTCCATCGCAAATTCGTGAAAATGCTCGGTGACCTGGTGATCGCTGTTGAAGTTCTCATAGAAATCGGTCTCACCATCGCCGTTGAGATCGCGAAGGATCGCGATCTGGTCGCGACAGCCCACGAAGATGGCCCCGTCGCGCACCTTCAGCCCGAGCGGCTGGAAGAGCCCCGATGCGATCCGCTTCCAGGACAGTTCACCCGAGTGTCCGTCGAGCCCGCTCACGAGCCAGACGTCGCCATCCCAGGTGCAGACCGCGACCTTTCGTCCGCCGTCCAGGAAGTCGAAGCCGGTCAGCCGCAGTTGACAGAGCCAGGGATTATTCGCGGGGAGCCGAAATGTGTCGACGGCGAACGGCCCGTCGTCGGGGCCGATTTCGATCGCGCCCTTCAAGACCTCGGGCCATCGCGAAGGCCCGCCTCGGGTGAGCTCGGCGAGGTTCAGAACGGGGCCGGAGCCGATCGACGCGGCCAGGGCTTTTGTTTCTTCCGCCCCGGAAACGCGAACGACCTTGACCGCGAAACGGAGGGGTTCCGCGCCCGCCGGGATCGCGAGCCGCAAGT
>CALKTZ010000661.1 GCA_937997355.1 uncultured Planctomycetales bacterium
GAGAGCAAGGGGCTCAAGTCCTCCTGATCGGAACCAGGCACCGGAGCGGTCCGATGACCGCTTCGATGCCTTCACAGTCTTGACAAACCGGCGGTCGCACGATGAAATCGAGTCCTCACGTGCTCGTAGCTCAATTGGATAGAGCGTCGGCCTCCGAAGCCGAAGGTTGCAGGTTCAAATCCCGCCGAGCACATTCAAAAGCCTCTCATTTCAACGACTTATAACACGTCGCCTGGGCTTTTCTCGTAAATCGATGCCGTGGAATTCGTTTCGGCCCCTTGTTTGCGAGGGATCTGTCGATCGTGCGGCCGCACTTCGTTCGCAATAAATAGCCTCGATCCGCGAATAAAGTCAGGTATCTGGGTGGCCGGGGTGAGCGGAATCGACCGTCGCCGGAGCGATCACAAATCGTATTGCCGGCAAGTTCAGAAATGAGGCGAGCATCATGCTCTTCGGTTTTCTTCCCCATGTCGGCCCCATCGAGCTCTTCATCGTCCTGCTGTGGGGCGTCCTCTTCGTCTGGCCGGTGTGGCGGATCTGCGAGAAGGCCGGATATCCCGGGGCTCTGGGATTGCTGGCGATCCTTCCGGGGTTCAATATCGGCCTGCTGCTCTTCCTCGCCTTTGCTGACTGGCCGGCCCTTCGCTACGGCACCGGGAAGCCGACTCCGACCTGGGACCGCTACCGCGACCTCGACCTTTGATCGTGGTGCCGCATGTCCGTCGCCTGGATTGTCGCAATGGCCCTGGCCCTGATGAATGACACCCGCGCCTGGGAAGATGAGATCGTCTACGGGATTATCATCGAGAAGTTCTTCGACGGCGATCCATCGAACAACTTCATGAAAAATCGCTTCCTCAAGGACCGGGACCGGTACGAAGGAGGATTCTGGGGAGGCGACCTGAAAGGGATTCACGATAAGCTCGACGATCTGGCCGACCTCGGCGTGACCACCCTCCTGATCTACCCCGTCGTGCAGAATGACGAGAGTCCGGTTTCGAAGTATCTGCCGACCGGCTATCGACCCAAGGATTACGAGGCGGTCGACCGCAACTTCGGAGACGTCGCGACGCTCCGCGCCCTCGTCGACGCCGTGCACGAGCGGAAGCTCCGGGTGATCCTCGATATGCCGATTACTCTGCCGGGGTTCGAACATCCCTATCTGGCCGATCCCTCGAAGAAGAGCTGGTTCGGACCCGCCACCCAGTACGGCGTCGGCCGCTGGAAGGCCGAGAAGCCCGACGTCGCCGACTACCTCATCGGCGTTTGCAAGCGTTGGAAGGAGCGGTCGGGGTGCGACGGCTTCCGGCTCGATTCCGCGCACCTTCAGCCGGTCGCGTTCTGGAAGCGGTTCGTGGCCGAGTTGAAGGCCGCGCCGCCGGAAGGGCCGTTCTTGCTGCTGCCCGAATTGACGATCAACCCGAGGGAGATCGGAAAGTTTATCACCGAGGCCGGTTTCGACGGGGCTTATGATTTCAGCGCGATGACGGTCCGCGACGTGTTCGGCCGGGACAAGGAGGTAGGCAAGCTCTCGTTCGTCAACCGCGAGGCCAAGCAGTTTTATCCGGCCCCTCGCGTCCTGATGGCGCCGATCGACAACTACGAGAAAGCCTTCGCCTCGATGGCCAGGCAGCCCAGGGCGAAGCGGACGAAGCTGGCCCTCGCCTACATCCTCACGATCGATCGCGTCC
The DNA here is from genome assembly GCA_937997355.1 of uncultured Planctomycetales bacterium. Classification (GTDB taxonomy): domain Bacteria; phylum Planctomycetota; class Planctomycetia; order Isosphaerales; family Isosphaeraceae; genus CALKTZ01. The sequence goes on from CALKTZ010000661.1 coordinate 1,692, forward strand.
CGTTGCTCTATGCGGGCAATGAACTGGGGATCGCGTTCCAGGAGGTGGGGGCGGCCTTCCCCGCCGATCGTCGCGAGTCTCCGTTCCTCCGGGACGTGAAGGCGTTGATCGCCCTCCGCAAGCGCGAGCCGACCTTGCGACGCGGGGATTTCCGCGAAATCCTCGCCCGCGACTCGGTGTATGCCTTCCTGAGAACTCTGGGGGAAGATCGAATCCTCGTCGTGCTGAATGGCTCGCCGGAGCCGAGCTCCATCGCGGTGCCGATCGGGACTCGCCCCTGGAAGGAGTGCCGGTTGGAGGACGTGCTGCCCGCCGGGCTCGCCAAGGCCGAGGGGGATGACGCGGCCATCGTGGTGGAACCCTACGGATCGCGAATCCTCCGGGTGAAGTGAGGGATTTTCGCGGGAATCGGAGGCTGAAAGAGCGTTGCTGTGAACTGTCGGCCTCGGCCTGTCGATCTGGCGCTTGGCCCCGGTGATGCAAATCGCTAGTCTGGAGGGTCGAACGCCGGCAGCGAGGCCCGGTCAACGTCTCTTCAGTCGGTTGTGCGCCAGCGGTTGGACCGCTCGGCGTGGCGTTGGCCTTGTCATTGTTGCGTGATCAACGAAACTCGAAAGCCTGTGACGGATCTCGAACCCATGTCCGACCCGAACACGAACGAGAACGCCGAAGCCTCGGCCCCGACTCCGACCAATCCTCCTCCCGCTCCTCAGGCCGAGGATCAGCCGGCCGTCGCGGCGGCGAGTTCGTCGCCGACCATCACGCCGGGCTCGCTCCCGGTCGCCGGCCCGGCACCGACTTCCGCGACGATCGCGCCGGGTTCGGCGCCGGCCGCTGGATCCGCGCCGGCCTCCATGTCCATCACACCGGGTTCGGCGCCGGCTGCCGGGCAGGCTTCGACACCCAAGGCGGCGGAGGTGGCGGAAACCCCGGCGGCGTCCGAGTCGCCGGCCCCGGTTTCCGGCGAGGGGGTTCCCGCGCCGGCCTCCGAGGCTCCCGCCAAGCCCAAGCCTCCCATCCGGCTTACCTGGGGACGCCCCGAGCTGCTCGAACCCGAGCCGAAGGGGGAAGGTGGGCCGTCGGGCACTCGGCCACTCCCCGGGTCGGGGGCGGAGGCCAGGAGGCGGGTCGCGCGGCCGGGCAATCCCGCCAACGTTGCGCGAGACCGCGAGCGCGAGGAGGAGAAGGAGGTCGACGACGCCCTCGAACGGGTGATGGCCCGCGCGGCGTCGCCGGTTCCCGAAGCTCCGCTCAAGAAGCTGTGGGACCAGGAGCTGGAAGCCGAGCTTGAAGCCGCGATGGAAGGATTCGACGGGGGCTCGATCTCGGTCGGCTCGCCGCGCAAACCGGCCTCGTCCACCCCGCGCACCCCAGGATCGCGGGAGAATCGCGGCCAGGAGGAAGGGAAGTCGGACGTCCGGACCGGCACGGTCATCCGGGTCAGCGGGAAGAATATCTTCATCGACCTGGGGGGGAAGAGCGAAGGGCTCCTGACGGTCGATCAGCTCGAAAATCAGCCGATCCCGGAAGTCGGATCCAAGATCGAGGTGGCCATCGACCACTTCGACCGCAACGAGGGGATCTTGCTCCTCCGGCTCAAGGGAGGCGCGGTCGAGGCCGACTGGACCAACCTCAAGAAGGGGCTCGTGGTCGAGGCGAAGGTCACCAAGGTCAACAAGGGGGGGCTGGACGTCGAGGTCGACGGCATCCGCGGCTTCCTCCCGATCAGCCAGATCGAGATCGGCCGGGTCGAGGACACGTCGGTCTACCTCAACCAGAAGTTCAAGGTCGTCGTCACCGAGGCCAACCCGCGCGAGAAGAACCTGGTGGTCTCTCGTCGCGACCTGCTCGAACAGGAACGCGCCGAGATGCGCGAGAAGACCTGGGCCGAGCTTGCCGAAGGGCAGATCCGCGAGGGGACGGTGCGCTCGATCAAGGACTTCGGCGCGTTCATCGACCTCGGCGGCGTCGACGGCCTGCTGCCGATCGCCGAGATGAGTTGGTTCCGGGTGAAGAAGGTCGAAGATGTTCTGAAGCTCGGCGACAAGGTGAAGGTGCAGATCCTCAAGATCGACCAGGTGGCCAAGCGGCTCTCGCTGGGACTGCGGCAACTCACCGCGAGCCCCTGGGAGACCGTCGAGCAAAGGTTCCAGCGAGGCACGATGGTCAAGGGTAAAGTGACCCGCCTCATGGAGTTCGGTGCGTTCGTCGAGCTCGAGCCGGGCATTGAAGGGCTCCTCCACGTCACGGCCCTCTCGCCGAACCGGGTGCGTCGCGTGTCGGATATCGTCAAGCCCGACCAGGAGGTTGAGGTGCGCATCCTCAAGGTCGAGCCCGACGAGAAGCGGATCTCCCTCTCGCTGCTTCCCGCCCCCAAGCTCGGCCCCGCGGTCGAAGCGGTCGAGGAAGAAGAGGAAGACGACACCCCGCCCGCACCGAAGCCGGAGCGCAAGGTCCCCCTCAAGGGGGGCAAGGGCTCGGGAGGCGGCGGGCCACTCTTCGGCTCCCTCTCGTAAGCTGCGTTTTCACCCGACGCGAGAGCGGGAACGCGGACGTAAATCGACAACGGGGCAAGGCCCGCCATTCGTCGCTGCACGAATCCGGCGGGCCTTAGCATTGTGATCGGAAGCCCACCGACGGCAGGCTGCTGATCTCTTGTGCAAAGCTCCCTGGCATGATGAAATACCCCCAGCTTCCCGAGGATTGTTCCAGCCACGCAGCCGCCTGATCTCCGACGAGCCCCGCCGAAGGTTCGAAACGCCTCGACCCACCTTCCAGGAGAGCCCGCTATGCCCCGACCGGGATGTCGGCCCGGCGACCACCTCGCCATCGGCC
>CALKTZ010000662.1 GCA_937997355.1 uncultured Planctomycetales bacterium
ATGTATTGAACCTTGGGGTCGGGCTTCGAGGCGGGATGCTGGGGGTCGGTGATGTCGACGACCTGGCCACTCGAACCGGTTCCCACGTACACGTGCCCATTGGGAAAGACGGCCAGAGAGAGGGCCTGGGTATCGTCGGCATCATAGGCGAGCGTCCAGTCCGTCCCCCCCTCCTTGGTCTCACGCCGGAACACCTTGCCGGCGTCTCCCGTGGCGGCGTAGAGGACGCCATCCTTGGTCTTCGCCAGATCCCAAACACGAGAGGCGGAAAGATTTCCGATGAGTGAGATCGCCTGGCCGAGCCGAAGCTCCCCGGAGTCGGACAGGACCACCGCTTCTCGTTTGCATTTCGAGAAGGCCGACGATCCTTCGCGGCGCCAGGTCTCGACCTTCGCCGAGAGACCGGCGACCGCAAGGAGGATGATCGTCACCGACAAAACCACGGCCCGCGTCCCCTGGAAGAGACGAGACCGACGCCCTCTCCGAAAGCCGATCGTTCGCGGAATCATCGCGTTCCTCTGTGCCTTGACAGCGAGAGCCGATCGGGCGAATCACCCGATCGGCTTCGAAATCGATCATCTCGACGATAACGAGAGACCGGTGTCCTTGGCCACTGAGAACCGCAGCGTCAGATTGCCTTCCAGGACCCAATCGGTATCCACCGCCTTGACGAGATCCGCGCGGACGGGAGTCACCGGGATCTCTTTCCGCGAGGAGAACAGGGCACGCGCACTGCCGGGAAGGTTCGGCAGATCCTGTCCTTGCACGGCGACACCACGCTCCGGGGTCGGCACGTGAGCGAAGAGCGCCGTCCGCTTGGCCCCCGTTTGCATCCGGAGGGTCTTCAGCATCGCGTTCAGGTCCCGAGGCTCCGCCATGGCCGGCTCGTTGCGAAACCGCCTCCGGATGCTGTTGCCCATGTCGCAGAAGACCGCTTCGTAGGTCCCTTCGGGATAATCCTCGGGGAGCCGGACGGTCGCTTCCAGGATTGTCCGCTCTCCTTTATAGGGCTTCACCGTGACGAACGCCTTCAGATCCTGGCCAGGCTGGATGGTATCCGACAACAGGCGGACCGACTCGATCGCCGCCGTCTTCCTCCCCGACTCGATCTCGACCTGGCAATCGATCCCCTCGATCCGAACCGGGGTCATCGAATTCTTGACCAGGATGTTCACGAGGGAAGCCAGGGGGCCGAAGAGAGTCGTCGCACCGACCTGTCCCGTGTAGCGAGGCCCGCTCAGGACATCCTTCATCGTGATCGATTCCAGCCCCTTGAGCCGAATCGTGGCGTCGAGATGGATCGTCAGTTCCTCGGGCAACACCCCTTCGGTGTCGATCGCATTAGTGAGGACCGACATGATCAGCGCGGGCATCAGCGACGGCTCTCGGATCATCTCGACCCGGTAGGTTTTGGGGTCGGCGTAGCGGCCGGTCTTCACCTTGACGGAGACCGGGAGCATGTCGGGCTTGGGGCCGATCCTGCCGGCCACTCCGGTGCTGACGTCGGTGTCGATGACTCCGACAACCTTGAGCGGAGAGCCCATCTTCATGCTGACGCTGGCCCGGGGATAGACGGTGTGAATGTAACCCGTCATCATCGGCATCTCGCAGGCCCCGAGGCTGAACATCGGATGCCCGAAGCCGTAGACCCGGTTCCCCTCGACGTGAGTGACCGTGCCGATCCCGGAGAGGTCGAAGTCCCCCGTCACCATCGCAATGCTGAGCGGCGATCCGGGTGCGAGGGGCTTTTCCCCCTCCTCGCGAATCACCTTCGGCGAGGCGGCGCCTCCCGCCAGCGGGGCCATCCCCAGCGGTCGGAGCTGATGATCGAGCAATTCCAACGCCCGAGGACCGAAGCCCGAGGACGCCAGGGGCGTCATGATCGGGGTCATGCCGGCCATCGGATGAGCGGGCTTCACGAAGCTCGGGGCGCGGCCGGCCGTCACCGGCTCGTCCGCGGCCAGCCCCTGAATCATCGTCGAGAACGATGCGGGGGTCGCGGCGGCCTTGATGGCGATCTCCCCCGCTCCGGGCTTCCGGTCCTGCGCCTCGGCCGCAATCCTGCGATCGTTGAAGCGGACGTATTCCACCATCTGCTTGAAGGGAGTGACCCCCGCGATGGGATCCTTGGCGAATTCCCAGGCGAAGGCCACGGCGCCCATCAACTTGCCGTCCACGTAGATCGGGCTACCGCTCATCCCCTGGATGATGCCGGCATGTTCGAGATTGCAGCCAGTGAGGCGGCAGAGGATCATATCGCGGCCGGGGCTCACGTCGCGCATCACCCCGAGAACTTCCGCGCGAAACTCTTCGAGCTTCGTGCCGACCATGACCGTCCGGCCGATCCCCTTCATCCCGGGACGGATATCGTCAATATCCCAGTACGTTTTAGGATCGGGCTCGGTCGCCCGACATAAATCCGAATGGCCGAGCAACGCACCGCCGAGCAGGAGGGCGAGGCACAATTTCCCAACAAGCAGCTTCGGGTCTACAGACATTTTCGAAGATCTCCCTCGGATCGAGCGCGACGATGGGCGAAGAGACTCTCGAGAAGTCGAAGGCGGGAGAAACGACAAATCCTGTTCGATTCCGTGAATCGCTCTATCGAATAGTATTCCGGGCCTAACATCGAGTCAACGAATAGTGAAAGAGATGCTTCAGGAGGATTATCGGTTCAAGCTCATCCGCCACTGAATCGGAGATCAAGGTTGGATCGATTGAACGGAAGTTATCAAGATTCGGAGTGAATCAATTCAGCCTTGGGTCGAGTCCGTCTCCACGGCCGAACCCTCTTCTTCATTGCGATGCCGCTGGGCGATTTGTTCGATCTCGCTGACCAGTGCCCGCCGCTCGCGGAGGATGGCCTCTCGATGCCGCTTCGCGTAAACGCGGGTGGCCATCATGTCCAGGAATGCGAGCGTGAGGAGGAACAGGACCAGGGCGAAGATCACCAACCACATCGCGAGGAACAGCAGGCTGGGCCTCCCCGCAACCCGGCGTTCCACTTGCGGCGAGATGGCAAATCCCTGTGCGAGCAGGAGCAAGATCCCAAGCCCCAGGTTCCGCCGCACGTCCTGGCGGGCAAAGTACTTGAGATCGGCTTCAGAAAGATTCTCGCCGCGGTTGGATCGCTCCAAGCGGAGCCACAAGAGTAGGCCGACCGCGACGGAAAAGATGCCGACGGCGAGGGCCATACTCGCGGTCGTCACGCTCAGTTCGTCGAGCATCGATCGAGGCCCTCGTTCACGGCGGCAAGTTCAAGGGATGCTAGTACTGGTCAAGCTGGGTCAACTGCTGCTCGATTCGATCCGCGCGCCGGGAGATTTCGATCAGGGCATCGCGGATATCCTCGGTCCGCACGCGGTCGCGGGCGAAGGTCCGGGACATGACGAACATCGGAGAACCGAGGACATCCCGGATCGACAGGCTGCCGTAGGTGAGCCTCGCGTTGAGCTTCAGGGCGTACTCGAAATACGCGGGCTCGGCCGGCGCACAGACGGAAAAGACCGAGAGATACGGATCGTGGTTCTTCCCCTCGTTCACCTCGACGAGAACCTCCTGGAGCCGGTCCCCCGGGAGGGGAAAGAGGATCCGGAAGTGATCGCGGGCACCTTGAACGAAGCAATCGAGCCCCTTGACGCTCTCGTTGACCAGCGTTTCCGTATCGCGGAGGCGATGAATCGCGATCAGGAGATCATTGGAGAGTTGTTCGGCGGATTCGTAGCGGTCTTCCGGCTTCTTGGCGAGAGCACGTTCCAGAACATTCACCACCAACTGGGGGATGTCGTCAACATGCTCGCGGATGTCGGGAATCGGACTCGTCTGATGCTCGACGATGAGCTGGCTGATGCTGTCCGCGCTGAACGGGAGCCGGCCGCTCAGGAGATAGTAGTACAGAGATCCGAATGAGGACTCGCCGGGGTCCCCTGGAACAGTTCCGGCGCCATGAAGGTCGGTGTGCCGGCAATCGGGGCTCCCCCTACGGCGAGGTCATCGAAATGCCTCACGAGCCCGAAATCGGCCAGCTTCGCCTCCCCTTGCGGTGTCAGGAGGACGTTGGCCGGTTTGACATCGCGATGGACGAGCCCCGAACGATGCGCCTCTCCCAGCGCGAGGACCACCTGCCGGACCAGGATCGATGCCCGGGTCGGCTCGATCGGCCCTTCCTTGATGATGGATTCACGAAGGCTCGTCCCCTCGTGGATGTATTCCATCTCGATGAAGTCGTAGCCTTCCTCGGTTCCGAGATTGTGGACGGTCACCACGTGAGGGTGGACCAGATTGGCCGCCGCGCGGGCCTCGGCCCAGAACTGATCGCGAGCCTCCGGCTTATGGTTCACCGAGGAATCGATGATCTTGAGGGCGCTCACCCGCTTGAGCCCGAGGTGCCGCGCGCGATAGACCCGCGCGATCGACCCTTGCCCGAGGGAAGCCTCGATGAAGTACTGTCCCAGAGATCGGCCGACCAGAAAATCTTCCTTCGGATCGTCTATTTGCTCGCCGATTTCGCCCGGACGGATCACCTCGCCGACGGAAAACGGCCTCGGCGGCAGGTTCGCAATCGTCTCGTCGAGGGTTCGCCGCCCCTTCGACATTTTATCTACCGGAAGAACAGGATACGACGAATTTCCCATTGCTAGATTCGTTCCCCGCCGTGCACTCCCTGCGCACTTAGGTTTCCGAGTTGCAATCACCGACGGACCTGACGAATTCCCACGACGAACGTTCATTTGTTCCTATTGCCTTACACCCATCGAATCACCAGCCGGGACCAACGCTTTTTCTGTCGGGAACCGTTGCCGCTCATCCATCATTGGACAAATCGAGAGGACATCGGTTCACACCGCCCGGGCTGGATCAGAGATTCTTCTTCCAGGATTCTATTCGGTTGAGCAAGCGTTTGATCGAGTTCTTCAAAAAAAATCGGTCGGTCATGCGGATTTCGCTCAGCCTATCTTCTTCAACAGTCGGCACCATTCTACCGATCGCGACATCGCGCAATCGACCGAGCCCATCCACCTGAACGAAGAAGGCTCACCCTAACAATCTACATAGTCAATTGTTATGGCAAAATTGGGTTCGTTTCGCAAAAAAACATCCGAGCCAATCTCGGCTCGATTGAATCGATCTTGCCGGTTGTCCCATGTTCGACCATTTCCTGCAAGCGATCATGGCTTCAATGAATACCTTGTCACATTGGTGCACACATGGGAGACATCAAGGAATTCTCTCGATGGCCTCCCTGAACCAGAGGCGCAACCAGGGATTCGAGTGTTTCCGCCATTCCTTGAGGATAGGGATCGCGGCACGACTTCCGAACCCAAATCGAGAGAGACGCTCGATCCGCCAGTCGATTTCCACCAATAATTCGGGGCGGTCGTTCAGCTCACGGATTCGCTCTTCGATCGTCTCGATCTCGTACCGAAGGATGAACTCGGACTCCAAACTCGGGCGTCCCAGAACACCGAGGAGAGCCGCGACGATCTCCGGTGCAAGCGGGTTCGCAATCAACGTATCCGCCTGTTTACGGGTCTCCAGGTCAATCGAGACAAGAGCGATTTCGGCCGCCTCATCGATGCGATAGTAGGCGAATGAATTCGGACGTGATTGCAGAGCCGTGGCCTGGAAACTCGCCGAAGCTTTCCGGAGCACCGGGATGGCCGATCTCGCATCCGGGCCGATTCGCCCGAGCGCGAGCGCTACTTTACAACTAAAAATGCAGGATTTCGAATGATCGTCCAGCGAGACTTGCAAGGCTTCGGTCAGAGCCGGGACCGCCGATTTCGCGGCCGGACCGTAAGTGCCGAGGAGAGAGGCAGCCGCCGTTGCCACCGAGTAATCAAATAGCGGTTCATTCTCGTTGTCGGCAATTCCTCGAATCCCGCGTTCTTCAGTCTTGTATTTCAACGCCTGGCAAAGGATCGCCAGCGTTTCGCGACTCCCCGGATCGATCCGGGCAAGTGCTTTCAGCGCAGCGACGGGAGGATTCTCATTGCCCATTTCATCGAATGTGCGAAAGACGACCGCGCGGAGGGCGGGGATGGCATCCATCGCCTTCGGACCGATGAGACCGAGGCACTCGGCGGCATTGTTGACAGCCCAAGCATCTCCGAGTTTGAGTCCGGAGATCAGGGAAGGAATACACGCACTACCTTCCGGCTCGATGGAGGTGAGCGATCGGAGGACATCCGAGTCATTCGGATCTGCCTCGAATCGTCGGATCAGCGATGGAATTGCGGCTTCGGCGGTTGGACCGTAACGCGATAGCAGTTCGGGAAGGCCCCATTCGTCTTCGTCCACCGAATCGAGACCTTCGATCAGGGGCGGGATTGCTTCCAGAATTGTCGGATCGATGTGAGCAAGCGCGGCGGCCGCGTTGATCCGCACAAGAAGACAATCATCGGCGAGATCGTCGCGAAGCTCGGGAATGGCCTCTTTCGCCAGAGGGCCTAGCCGAGAAAGCTCGTAGCAAGCGTCGGCATGGCTGAGGCTCAAGAGCTTCCGGATCGGAGGCTGGCCGATCCTGGCCAGGGCTTCCGCGACATCATGACGGAAGTCGGGATCGATGGGATCCGGCGCGCGATCCAACAACCGATCGAGCGTGGGAATCGCCGAGGAGGCGTCAGGGCCGATCCGTCCCAGGGCATTGATGACCCGAGACCTGAAGCAGTCTTCGCCTTCGGCTCCGGTCAATTCTTGTTCGAGAATTGCGACCAGTGCCGGCACGGCATCTTTCGAGGCGGGGCCGAGCTGCCCGAGGATTTCGGCCGCACAAGGGCGGATTTCCGGGTTCGGATCGTTCAGGACCTTGATCAACGCCCCGACAACCGGTCGACCGATCCGCCTCAGGGCATCGGCGGGATAACCGTAACTGGAATAGCCGAAAGTCCCTCCCATGCAGCGGAAGCATGTTTCGGCCCGGAACTTCTCGATCAATAGCGGGACCGCCGGGGCCGAACTCGGACCGATCCGCCCCAGTGTCTCGATGACATCCTGATCGAATTGATTTTTTTGCAGCAACTCGACCAGCCTGGGGACCGCGGCCTTCGCCTCCGGACCAAAATACCCCAGGCTCACAAC
>CALKTZ010000663.1 GCA_937997355.1 uncultured Planctomycetales bacterium
GGGCGAGCCCGCCGAAGCCAGCCCTTTTCAATTCCTTCTTGAAGGCATCCCGCAAGGCTTGTCGATTGTCCGGGTCGCACGAGCCCCGCTTGTGCCCCGGCTCTCGGGAGTTGCCGCAAACGAACACGTGATGAGTAAAGGCTGGCATGGTCCTCGCTTTCACCGTATGGTCTTGTTATTCCGCCGGAGCGGCTCGGGCCCCCTCCTGGCATTTCGGAGGGACTCGATCTCGATTATCACCTTCCAAGGGTCGATTGAAGAAGCTCAACCGACCGGCCAGGACGGGAGGATTGACCCCCGACCAAGATTTGCGTGAAGGAAACGCAAGAACCTGGTCGTGGTCGAACTGCATCGTTGTCCGGCCTATAATACTCTCAAACTCCGTCAAGCCGTCGGACCGATTACCCTGAATCGACGCATCGCGGTTCCGGAAGATGATCTCAAGGCCGTAGCCGGGAATCTTCATGACAAAGCCCAAGCATTGCCTCCTGATCGTTGATGACGAACCCGACGTCTGCGACTCGGTGCATGACCTCCTCCGCAGGGAATTCCGGGTCCTCAAGGCGCACAGCGCGCTCGAAGGATGCCGGATCATGCAGGAGGAAGAGGTCCACATGGTGATGTCCGACCAGCGCATGCCGCAAATCACCGGGGTCGAGCTGCTCACGAGCGTGAAAACCCGCTACCCCCAGGCCGTGCGAATGCTCTACACGGGGTATGCCGACCTCGATTCCATCATCGCCGCGATCAACCACGGGCACATCTATCAGTTCATCAAGAAACCCTGGCAGCCCGAAGAATTGCTCGACGCCGTCCGCCAGGCCGCGGCGGAATACGAACGACTGGCCCAGGCCGACTCCGAGCGAGATCGGCTGAAACAGGAAATCGGCGAACTCAAGGACCGTGTCACGCTGCTGGAAAAAGAGGTTCGAAATTCTCACGCGAAAGACTAACCAATGCGTGCATCTATTGCGTTGCAGTAGATTTTTTGCGAATCTTCGCGCGTGATGGAGCGAACTTTGCATAAATTTTGAGCGACCGAAAATCAAAATTACACGTTCGAAGTAAGCCGAAGTCTTCAAAATCTTCGGCCCCACAATCGAAAAACGAGTTGAATATTACGTGTAAACCCTTTGAGGAACACGGTTAACAGATTTCAATCACCCTCATTTCGGATCCGATATCCGGGAGAGAGACGCGGCGGCGGAAATCTCGCTTGATGACGCGGGATGGCTCATTTGGTTCCCGAAATGAGCCCATCCGGTGCGTCGTCAGGGACATCGAGTGAGATGCGACCGGGCCATTCTTCGACGATTCCGACCAGGACCGGGACCCGGCACCCCCTGGCCCGGGACAGCTGTTGAATGCTCGGCCGGATGGAGCAAGTTGGATGATGAGTGACCGTCATACATTGTTGATCGTGGACGATGAGGTGGATCTGCTCGATAGCCTGTGCCATCAATTTCGTCGTGCGTATCGGGTGTTGACGGCGACCAACGGCCTCTCGGCCCTTGAGCTCCTGAAAAAAGAGGATGTCCATGTCATCCTCTCGGACCAACGAATGCCGGGCATGTCGGGAGACGCCTTTCTCGGCCAGGCCAGGAAGCTGAAGCCGGATGTGGTCCGGATGCTGTTCACCGGCTATGCCGATATCCAGGCCGTGATCAACGCGGTGAACGAAGGCAACATCTTTCGCTACATCCTGAAGCCCTGGGAAGCCGCCGAACTGGAGGCGGTCGTCCGGCAGGCGGCCGAGCAATATGACATCCTCGCCGACCGCAAACGGCTCATCGCCGAGCTTCGCGAAGCCAACTCGCGACTCCTGGGGGCCAACCAGGAACTCGCCCACACCAACCAGCTCAAGACGGCCTTCATCGAAGTGGCCAGCCACGAGTTCAATACGCCCATCACGCTCGTGCTCGGCTTGACCGACCTCCTCCAGTTCACCAATCCCGATCGCCCGGCCGAAGACCAGGAGATCATCGATCAGATCAAGGCCAGCGGCCACCAACTCTCCCGACTCGTCACGAACATGATCACCCTGCTGCGGACGGAAGACTTTCGCCGCCCCTTGCAGCGCGAATTCGTCGATCTCCCCTCGCTGATCAACCGGGTC
>CALKTZ010000664.1 GCA_937997355.1 uncultured Planctomycetales bacterium
CTGGTCGATGATGCTCGTAAAGGGAATTGCGCAAACAATGCGTTGAAGATCGTGCGCCACCGCATGTTCGAGGGCGAAGGCGAGCGAAGAGAGGGTTTTGCCGCCGCCGGTCGGCACGTTCAGCGAAAAGAAGCCGGGTGCGAGCCTGGCCTTGGATCGACAGGCGCTTAAAACCTCCTGTCGCTGGCGATTGACAACTGTGTCGGCTGCATTGCGTCCGAGTTTTTCCAGGTGTTCATTCAGGGCACCGAGTAAAACCTTGCAGGAAGCCCGATCGTCGCTGTTTCCCCTCGCCTCGGCGCGTTCCGGCGACATGAATGCCTCGGTGTCCAGGAAGTCAGCATCAACGAGGCATGAGAAGAGCATTCGGGTAAAGAAGGCGAGTGCGAATCCTGCCCTACCTCTCCTGGCATTCCATTGGAATGGGGGTAACGTAGGTAACTTCCGTTTCAAAAGGTCGTCGGGTGCGGAATCGAACGGTTCGATTTCCTTCTCAAGCCGCATCCTCAGTCCTGCGTTGTTGTCATCGTTGTCCGGGAGCCCTGCGTGATGTCCCGCGATGCAGTATGCGAGAAGACGCGCGGCCGGTCCCAGGGTCATGGCATGCTGCGCACCGGCCGTGGAGTGGTCGACCCGGCCGGAGATTTCGGAACTGTGCGAGGCATTGCCGGTTTGCGAACTCGCTCGAAGATAGTTCTGAAAGGCGCCGCTGTATTTGCCGAGATCATGCCAGAGCCCGAGGAGTTGTCCCCACTCCCCTGCCCCGAAGATGGACGCAAAGCTTTCAGCATTGCAGGCTGTGTTGTAGAGATGAACTCCCAAGGGTTGCCAATTTTCCTCGGGTTGTCCGGGCAATGTATGCGCGTACGGAGGCCCTGGCATGGTCCGCTCCTACTCTTGATTGTCGAAGCCGAATCAAGATAAGTCGATGTTGCTCGTTATACTATCCAGATGTTTCTTGGGTTCAAGGGTTCACTGGGTCCGGATTTTGGTTTATTGCGTGGAATGGGAAGGAATAAGGCAGCGGCAATCGTGACCTCGTGTCAGGCCCGCCTGAGCGTTCTTTCGCCATACTCAGGGGCGGCCAGGGGCTCCATGACCTAATCCTGTAGGTCGTCGCGGGCAACTCGGGGGCCAACTCGGAGCGACCCGTGTGGTACTGGACCCGTAAGGGTCGGGATTGCTGATCTGCTCGGCGAGATGCCAGGCGTTCTTCCGCTGGACCGAGCCGAGCAGGCCGACGAGATAAGTCTGGACGCGGCGCAGGTCTCGCCGAGGGGGAATCGCTCGCCGATCCGGCCGGCGACCCTGTCGAGTTCTCTTCCCCACTCGCGGACAACCTCGATGTGAGCGGCGGATTCGATACCGCCATGACGACCCTCCGTGGGTGATTCCTTGGCCAGATCAATCGGATTCATTCCTGGCTACAACTGTGGTGCTAGTCTTGAGCCGGCGCGAATGGGCTGGTAGGATCAACAAGGGGTTGTGGGTCGTCGAACGAATTCGATATTGGAGAGTGGTTCTTCGTATCCAGGCTAGCCATGAAAAATTCCGGCCAGGGATGCACCGACCACCTCGCAGCCACCTTGAACTCGGTCGCCATTCATTGCCCGGACAAATCAGCCCGCTCATCCCTTTCCTGCACTTGCGAGGACCAAGAGATGCCCCCACGTAGCAAGGTCCTGGGCGTCATGATTCCCATCGGCGGCGGCGACCCAATTCCACTGCTCAAGACGGAATTGACCGTCGGTCGTCGGCTCGGTTGCGACATCCGGCTCGATTTCGATAACGTGTCCGGCAAGCACTGCGTTTTGCGCATCATCAACGGCATCTGGAATATCCGCGACCTGGGCAGCACGAACGGCACGTCGGTCAACGGATCGCGCATTTCGAGCGAACACAGCATCATGCCCGATGACGAGTTCGGGCTCTCCGGGCGTCTCTATCGGATCGAGTACGAGCCGAGCGGGCCGACCTCTTTCTCCGATACGCACGACCTCCTCGGCGAAGAGGTCATCGAGGAGAAGAAACGCCACTCGCTCGTCGAACTGGCCGGCTTCGACACCGACGAGACCAAGCCGAAGAAATATGTGCGCCCGGCCCGCGCGCCCCAGACCATCGAGCGGGCTCCCGTCGAGACCGCCAACTTCGACGATGCCATCCCTCAGACCTACCGGCTCGCGAAGCCGAAGACCAAGAAGGAAGAAACCGACGATTTCTTGAACATCATCGAGGACGATATCAAGAAACCGCGCTAAGGAGGTGGGCCGATTCGCGCCAGGCTCGCCGCATTCGAGCAAAAAAGTTCGGTCCGGAACTCGAGCTTTGGCGCTAAGCTTCAAGAGGGCGGACGATCTCATTCGAAGTTCGCGCTGTGATTTCCGGATCCGACTCACCGCAACGGGGATTCGACGGGGATCCTTCAGGCCGATCCGTTTTCTCGAACTGAAGCACTTCAACATTCACTCACGGTCGATTGACCATCTCCGGGAGAATATTCGTATGACCGCGAAACTGGGACTGAGCGCCGTCATGGTGTTCGCTCTGTCTGCGATTCTGACGCCTGACGCCGCGGCGCAAGGACGCCGCGGCGGCGGCATGATGGGGGGACGAGGGCTTGGCTCGCTTCTATCCAACGAAGGGGTGCAGAAGGAGCTGAAACTCGACTCGGATCAAACCACCAAGGCCAACGAACTCGCGGCCAAGGCTCGCGAAAAGATGCAGGAATCATTCCAGAGCCTTCAAGGCCTCGAAGCCGCGGAGCGACGGCAGAAGAGTCAAGACTTGAACCGGGAGTTGAACGCCAGCATCAAGAAAGATGCCTCCGAATTCCTCAAGGCCGATCAGTTGGCTCGCCTCGTCCAGATCGACTACCAGAATCGCGGGGCGGCGGTCTACAGCGATCCCGAAGTCCAGTCGAAATTAAAGATCACCGACGATCAGAAGGCGGCCATCAAGGAGATCCAGGAAGAATCCGCCCAGGCGATGGGCGCCCTGTTCAGCGGCGGAGGCGGAGGCAATCGCGAAGAGGCCATGGCCAAGTTCAGGGAACTCCAGAACAGCACCAAAGAAAAAATCGAAGGGAAACTCACCGACGACCAGAAGAAAGCCTGGAAGGAATTGGTCGGTGCTCCCTTCGAGGTGCGATTCGCCCCCCGACAACGTGGCGGCAATAACTAAACCGCGATTCGGAATCGTTGGGATCGAATCCAATAGACCTGGGCCGGCCGGGCTCCGCGAGGAGAACCGGCCGGCTTTTTTTTCAAAAACCTTCTCCTGAGAAAAATCGGCCGTGTTTTGCATCGCTTTGATTCAAGCCATCCTCCCTCCGCTTTCGCAGAGGCGTCATTGTCCCGAGCACGAAATCGTCACGGCTCGAATTGCAAATCGTCCGGGTCTCTAAAAGAGACGTTGACACAATGGCCGGACTCATCGATACTCACGCCCTGACCGATGGGATCCAGCCGGAACGGGGAAGCATCTCGGTCGATTCCTAGAGTCGAGCCTGGTCCAATTCCGCGGACGCCTCTCGGTTGCACTTGCAGTTGGTCGCGCACAAACGGATTGCCTTACAACGAATCGCATTGGAAGTTTCTGCATCGTAGGCAGAGAAAGCCCGCACGGACGGCGGCCTGGCTCCCCTTGAATCAGCCCGTCACTTCTTGCTGGCTACACGGACTGGTTTTCTCACCCTAGATTCAGCCTCGACGTGGATGACACGTCTTGTGCCACCAAGGATGGTTTCGCTATGAGAATCCTCGTCACCGGTGGAGCGGGTTACGTCGGGTCGACCATGGTCCCCATGCTCCTGGAGCAAGGACACAAGGTCCGAGTCCTTGACGTCCTCAAGTTCGGCGGCCACGGCCTCCTCCCCTGCTGCTCGCATCGATCGTTCGATCTCGTCAAAGGGGATGTCTGCGACCCATCAACCCTCCGGTCCGCCCTGGACGGCATCGATGCGGTGATCCACCTGGCCGCGATCGTCGGCTATCCCGCCTGCAAGAAGGAGCCTCATCTCGCAACGGCCGTGAACGTTGAAGGGACGCGAAACCTTCTGGAATGCCGCAAGCCCGATCAGAAGGTTCTCTATGCATCGACCGGCAGCATCTACGGGTCGATTCCCGACTATGTCTGCAACGAGAGCACCCCTCGGGCGCCAATCACCCTCTACGGCGAAACCAAGGCCGAAGCCGAAGAAATGGTCCTGAACGCGGGCAATAGCATCGCGTATCGTTTCGCGACGGCCTTCGGCGTCAGCAACCGGATGCGGCTCGACCTGATGCCGAACGATTTCACCTATCAGGCCGTGAAGAACCGCAACTTGATCGTCTATGAGGGCGGCTTCAAACGGACTTTCGTCCATGTCCGTGACATGGCCCGGTCCTTCATCTTCGCCCTCGAACGGTGGAACGACGTCAAGGACGACGTTTACAACGTCGGCCACGAGAGCATGAATTTCACGAAGGAAGACGTCGCCCGCAAGATCCTCAAGCACGTCGATTACTACCTCCACTTCGCCGAAGTGGGGACCGATGCCGACAAGCGGAACTACGAGGTTTCCTACGAGAAGATCCGCGCCAAGGGTTTCGAGACGACCATCGACATGGATCGAGGAGTCGCCGAGCTTGCCTCCGCGGCCAAACTCATCGAGTTCCAGAACCCCTTCGCCAACGTCTGAGGCCGAGAAGACCGGCGGTTCGCGGGGGAGGCCGAGCCCGAGGCTTTCCTCCCCTGCATCGGCTCAGATACTTCCGGATTCGTAACCAATCACGTTCTCATTCGACATCGTGCCGGATTCTCCGGGAGAGACGAGAGCGCTTCGATCCCCGTCTCCCCAGGTACCAGCAACTGCCTTCCCCTCGTAACACATCGAATCTCCCGCAGCGATCACTCATCGAACCGTGATTTCA
>CALKTZ010000665.1 GCA_937997355.1 uncultured Planctomycetales bacterium
ATTGATGAGCTCGCCCGTGTCGGCCAGAACGTAATCATTGCTCTGGTCGCGTAAAATGGAGCACGTCTATCGGCTCGGTGAAGGAGATCGTCGGCGATCGCTTGCGGCCGATCAAGCGCTTCGCCCGAAGCCGATGCCATGGACTCCAAAAGCCTGTTCGAAAATGGTTTAACATTTGGCTTGCAATGGGATGAGAACACTTGCTAGTCTCGCGAGGAGCCTCCGCGTGTCGGTCCCGCCTCTCCCCTGATGCCTGGGAGTTGAGTTCATGCTCAGCATTCAAGGTCGTCCGCGACGGGTTTGCAACGGACTCACCCGGCGCGATTTGCTCCATGCCGGCGGCGCCGGGCTCCTGGGGACGAGTTTATCGTCGCTCCTGGCCGCGGAAGCGGCGGGGACGGTCGTCAATCGCCGGGCGAAGTCGGTCCTCTTCCTGTTCCTGTTCGGGGGGCCCAGTCAGCTCGAAACCTTCGACCTGAAGCCGGATGCGCCGAGCGGGATTCGAGGGCCCTACCGGCCGATCGACTCCAGGACCCCGGGGCTGTTGATCTCCGAGCACCTCCCCCGCCTCGCCCAGCGATCGGATAAGTTCGCGGTCATCCGGACGATGACCCATCCCCACAACGACCACAACGCCTGCCACTATATCCAGACGGGTCACCCGCTCCCCCCCGCCCCGAGGGGCGCGGCGATGGTGGACGCGACCGAGAAGGATTGGCCGGCGATGGGCTCGATCGTGGAATACCTCGACCGTCGCGAGGAAGCTTCGCGCCGGGACTCCCGGGGCCGGGCCTTCCCGAGTTATGTCTACTTGCCGAATCCGCTGGGGCACATCCAGGGATATGATCGCGCGGGGGGGTATGCGGGCTGGCTGGGGAATACGTACAACGCCCTGGCGACTCATATCGGCAAGCGAGGGCCGACGGACAATCCCTACTTCCGCGACTGCACCGACGACGAGCTCGATTTCCGCATCCAGGGCCTGGATGCCCCCTCCGTGCTGACGCTCGACCGCACGCAGCGGCGCATCGGTCTCCTCGGCCAGTTCGACGAGGCCAGGAGCCGGATCGACCGCGCCCGGACGCATGGAGAGTTCGACCGGCTGCATGCGAGGGCCGTCGACCTCATCACGTCGCAATCGATGCGCACCGCATTCGATCTGCGCGAGGAGCCGGAACCGCTCCGCGACCGTTACGGACGCCACCTGTTCGGCCAGTCGGTCCTCATGGGACGCAGGATGATCGAGGCCGGGGCGCGGTTCGTCACCGTGGTCTGGGACTGTCCCGATGGATATAGCTGGGATAGCCACGTCCATTCGCACGATGTCGGCAAGTATCTCATGCCGGGGCTCGACCAGACCCTATCTGCCCTGCTCGATGACATGGGCGCCCGCGGTCTCCTGGATGAAACGCTGGTGGTGTGCCTCGGCGAGATGGGGCGGACCCCGGCGGCGACGTCGCAGTGGGGACGCGGCCACTGGAGCATGTGCTTCCCCGCGGTGCTCGCGGGCGCCGGGGTGCAGGGCGGGATCGTCCACGGCCGGTCCGATAAGAGCGCGGCCTATCCGGCCGAGCATCCCGTCTCGCCCGAGGATCTCGCCTCGACCGTCTTCCATGCCCTGGGAATCCCCCTGGATACGCGGGTTCCCGATGCCACCGGCCGCCCCATGCCGATCATGGAACAGGGCCGACCGCTGACCGAGCTTTTCGCATAGTCCAGCCTGCCGGATGCGGCGGCCTCGTATCCCCATCCCGTGTTGAATCCCGTGGAATGCAATCCATGCCACCTCGCCACAGCGCAACGCTCGTACCCCGCCCCGTAATTCGTCCCCGATGGGCCCATTCCTGGAAGGCTATCTACTCCTTTGCATTGTTTGGGTCCATTGCGATCGCCGTAGCGAACGGCGTGCGAGCCGAGGAGGCGGCCAGGCCCGGCTGGACGTATTCGGAAGAGCAGCTTCGCCCCTTCTGGGAAGGGGAAACGATGGAGGGGGAGTCGGTCCTGTTCATCAAGGACCCGAAGACGGGCGAGGCCCGCGCGTCGGTCCTCTTCCCCATCCGGAAGGTCCTGTCCGTGCGGAGTTCGACGGGCGAAATCCCGTACGAGGAAGGCCGAGACTTTACCTGGAAGCCGGGCTCGCGCGAGATCGTCATCCCGCCGGGGTCGCGGGTGATCACCTCGACATCCGAGTCGCTCCGCAGGCCCGCGAAGAGCCAGCCGTATCGGCTCACCCATCGGGACGGGAACGGAGAAATCTATTTCGGCGGGAAGCTCGAATACCACCAGCTTCAAACGATCGTCAGCTACTCGCACGCTCCGAACCTCTGGACCTCGCCGGTGCCGAAGTTCGATCCGAAGGCCCTCCCGCGCTCGGTCCACAAGCTCCTCAGCCGAGAACCCCTGAAGATCGTCGTGCTGGGGGATAGCATCTCGACGGGATGCAACGCCTCGGGCTGGGCCGACGGGAAGCCGTTTCAGCCGGCATACCCGGACCTGATCGGCAAATTGCTTCATGAGAAGTACAAGAGCCAGGTCGGGATCACCAACCTGTCGGTCGGCGGGATGGACTCGGCGTGGGGCTTGACCATGGTCGGCAAGGTTGTCGAGGCCGAGCCGGATCTCGTACTCCTGGCCTTCGGCATGAACGATTCGGCCGGGAGGCCCGCCCAGGACTTTCAGGACAAAATCGCCGCGACCATGAAGGGCATCCGGAAGAAGCGGCCCCAGGTCGAATTCATCCTGGTCGCCACGATGGTCGGCAACCCGGGATGGGTCGCGCTCAAGCAGGAGCTTTTCCCGGCGTACCGCGATGCCCTCGCAAAGCTGTGCGGGCCGGGAGTCGCGCTCGCCGACGTGACATCGATCTGGGGCGCGTTTCTCAGGCTCAAGCAGGACTGGGACCAGACCGGCAACGGCGTGAATCATCCCAACGACTTCGGCCATCGCGTGTATGCTCAGGTGATCGCCACGCTCGTGATCCCGAACGGCGAGCCGGCGAACGACGAGGAGCCCGCCCGGATTTTCGAGAGCGGCCCGGTGCGGCTGGGCGAGTCGCGATTGCTGCACAATTACACGTATTCGTATGCCGTGGCGGTCGCCGACCTCGACGGAGATGGCCGCCTCGACCTCACGAGCGCGGACGCCGAGCCGAACAGCAATGTCTACCTGCTCAGGAATCAGGGGGCGGGGAAATTCGTCCCTTCGTTCATCCAGAAATATGCGAAACGAGACGAGCAGCCGGTGCGGGTGGAGCGCCACGCCATCGGCGACATCAACCGAGACGGCCGGCCCGACGTCGTCATCGTCGATAACATGAAGTGGGACATCCGGTGGTTCGAAAACCCGGGCGGCGAGCGGATCGGCGATCCGTGGAAACTCCATCGGGTCTCCGCGCCTCAGGAGGTGCCGGGCTCCTACGACGTCGCCCTGGCCGATCTGGATGGGGACGGCGATCTCGACGTGGCCGCTTCGAGCTGGCGATATGGCAACCGGTTCGACTGGTTCGAAAACGCCGGTCGGCCGGGCAATGGCGAGTCGTGGATTCGTCATGAAGTCGATGCCAACATGGGCGAAACCCGCACGATTGCGATCGGCGACATCAACCGAGACGGCAAGCCCGACTTGCTCGGGACGGCGCGGACCGGCAACCAGGTCGTCTGGTATGCAAATCCGGGAGATCCCGCCCGTCAGTCCTGGAAGAAGACACTCATCGACGGCCAGACCCAGGCCCCGGCCCATGGCCACCCGGTGGACCTCGACGGGGACGGCGATCTCGATGTGGTCATGGCGTTCGGCATCGCGGCCGGCGTGTCCAATTCCTCTCCCGATTCCCACCAGGTGGCCTGGTACGAGAATGTCGGGACATCCGGCGATGGCACGCGCTGGGAGAAGCACGGCATCGCGGCGAGCTTCCCCCAGGGCTTCGAAGCGGTCGCCGGGGATCTGGACGGCGACGGGGATCGGGATGTCGTGGCGACGGGCTGGGGGCCGGAGGGGCGGATTGCCTGGTTCGAAAACCCCGGCGATCCCAAGGCGATGTGGAAGCCGCATCCGATCAAGGATCGATGGCCGAACGCGGTGACGCTCCAACTGGCCGACCTCGACGGAGATGGCCGACTCGATATCGTGGCCTGCGCCGAGAGGGGCGCGAATGAACTCCGATGGTGGCGCAACCTCGGGACGATCGACCCGGGCCGATCCGGCGAAGCGAAGTGACGTGCCCGTTTCCGAATTTTCGCCGAACGCATCGGCTCGCGGAAACGGGGACAGGTACGCGGAGTACAGTC
>CALKTZ010000666.1 GCA_937997355.1 uncultured Planctomycetales bacterium
AAATCGTCCCCCGCCCCGCAGGCGATCGCCACCCGCTCCACGGACCGGGCCGGATCGCCCACCACCTGCACCTGCCCCAGCCGCAATGCCCGGCGGACCTTGTCGGCGAAAGTATCCAACGAGGAGGCGACGGGGAGGCGGCCGATCCGCCCGACGCCCGGATTGACGGTCGGGGCTCGGGGAGGGACATGGAGCGGATAGACGTCGATCGCCGGTTCCTCGTAGGAATGCGCCCGGCGAATCGCGTCGAGGACCGCCGCCAAGGCGCCCGACGCGCAGATCATTTCGAGCCGCTGTTCCCGGACCGACTCCCGGCGTCCCTTCTCGCCGATTGTCGGGTTGGTCGTCTCGTCGCCCAGGAAAGTTCCCACGCCGTCGCTGGAGAAGGAGCATTCCCCGTAATGGCCGATCTTCCCGCCCCCTGCCCCGAAACCGGCGGCCATCACCGCCTCTCGGTCGGACTCGGGGACGAACACCACCACCTTGAAGCAATTGACCGGCGCGGCCGATGGGGCGGCGGGCGGTCGGAGCGGCTGGAGATCGACCAGGCCGAGTGTTTTGGCCAGGAGGTCGTTGATGCCGTCCTTCGTGTTGTCGAACGCCGTGTGCGGCGAGGCGATCGCGATCCCCTCCCTCGCCAGTCGCCAGAGGAAGCCGGTCTCGGGGAGATCGGCCCGGAGCCGCTTGGTCCCCCGGAACAGGATCGGGTGGTGGCTGACGATCATCCCCGCCCCTTCGGCGATCGCCTCGTCGGTAACGGCCGGGGTCACGGTCAGGCAGGTCATCGCCCGCTGAATCGGAGAGGTTAGATCTCCCCAGAGGAATCCCACGTTGTCCCAGTTCTCAGCCAGGCGGCTCGGCGCGAAGGCTTCCAACCAGTGGACTAGTTCGGCGACGGTCGTCATGATGTTGGCTCCTCCGATGCTTCCCCCCCCGATTCCAGCCAGGGGAGGATGTCGTCCCAGAGCCGGGTGGCGAGCGGCCCCGGGCATTCCGGCAGGGGCTCGGGGCCGATCCGCCGAACCGGGATGATCCCCCGGACCGAATTGGTGAGGAACGCTTCCGTGACGCGTCCCAGGATATCGCCGGTGACCGGCACCTGAATCGCGCGAATCGAGAGCAAGTCGGCCCGTTCCAGCACCAGCCCGCGCATGATGCCCGGGAGGATCGGCTCCTGATCGCCGACCGCCGGGGTGAGCAGCCGGTCGCCGATCCCGACGAACAGGTTGGTCCGGCTCCCTTCCCAGAGGGTCCCTTCCATCGGGGTCCCCTCGGGGCTCTGGCTCAACGATTCATCGGACCCTCGCACATGGGCCAGCTCGGACGCGACCCGGCGTTCCCAGTAATTCAGGCTCTTGTGCCGGGCGAGGGGGTTGGTCATGCTCACGTCCCAGAACCCGGTGTCGACCTTCCAGCCTTCCGGGGAGGTTGCCGGCGGCAAGGCGAAGGAACGCATCCAGACGATGCAACTCCCCTTCTCCGCCATGCCGCCGCTCATGGTGATGCGCAGCATGGCGTCGCCGTCTCGGCCGTCGGCGTCGAGGAGCGCGGCCACCGCCGCCTCGTCGGGGAGCGACGTGGGGTCCAGCGGCAGCCCCAGCTCGTGGGCCGATCGCCTGAGCCGCTCCAGATGACGCGGGAGCAGCGTGGCGTGCCGATTCCAGGTGCGGAAGGTTTCGAACAGGCCGATCCCGTGTTCGAAGACCCGATCGATCACGCTGATTTTCAGGGCATCGTCGGCAACCAGTTCGCCCCGGACCCAGATCATGGCCGATCCCCCTTCCCCTCGATCAAAGCCCGAAGCCCACGCCCCTTGTGGAGCGTTTCTTCATACTCGGACACGGGATCCGAATCGGCCACGATCCCGCCGCCGACCTGATAGCTGACGCGCGTTCCCTCGACGAGCAGGGTGCGGATCGCGATGTTGAAGCCGCTCGATCCCCCCCGGCTCAGGTAGCCGATCGCCCCGGTGTAGATCCCCCGGCGATTGGGTTCCAGCTCGTCGATGATCTCCATCGCGCGGATCTTGGGGGCGCCGGTGATCGACCCTCCCGGGAACACCGCGCGGACGACGTCGATCGGGCCGACATCGGGCCGGAGTTCCCCCTCGACCGTCGCCACCAGGTGGTGGACCTGGGCGAAGCTTTCCACCGAGAGCGGGTCGAGCACCCGGACACTCCCGTAGCGGCAGATCCGCCCCAGGTCGTTCCGTTCCAGGTCGACGATCATCGTCAACTCGGCGCGATCCTTGACCGAGTCGGCGAGTTCCCGGGCGAACCGGCGATCCTGGACGGGGGTTTCGCCGCGAGGGCGGGTCCCCTTGATCGGCCGGGTCAGGATGCGATCTCCCCGGGTCTGATAGAACCATTCCGGGCTCGCCGAGACGACCGCCGGATTGCCGGGATGGTCGTCCAGCCGCAGGAATGCCGAGAACGGCGCGGGGCTGATTTGCTTGAGCCGATCGTAGAGGTCGAGGGGTTCCGGCGTGCCGACGGCCGAGAAACGCTGCGTGAAATTGGCCTGGAAGATATCCCCGGCCGCGATGTATTCGAGGACCTGCCCGACCTTCGACAGATAGCTCGATCGGTCGAGGTCGGGTTGGATCGCACCCAGGACCGATCGCCGAAGCGGCCGACGGGGGCGTAACGCCTCGGCGCGAAGCTCCTGGAGCCAGTGCTCGCAGCGGCGGTTGACCGCGCGAATCCCCTCCCCCATCAGGTCCCAGCCCTTCAGCGCAACCTCGCCGGTCCGGTGATCGACGGTGACGGCCGTGTCGTAGAGGGCAAGGCGGATGTCGGGAAAGTTCGTGTCGCGCGGGACGCGTCGGGGGAGCCGTTCCAGCAAGGGAGCGAGATCGTAAGCGAAATAGCCGATCATCCCGCCGCGAAACGGGCAATCGTCGTCCTCGTCCTGGACCGATCGCTTGTGGGAAGCCTCGTTCGACTCGCCAAGCTCGAACTGCGCGAGGAGGGTGCCGAGCCTGGGGAGCACGTCCCCCTTGCCGGCGACGGTGACGCCCCCCCGATCGTCGCGGATGGCCCATTCCGAGCCGGTGGCCTCGAAGCTGAGCCTGGGATGCGCGGCGAAGATGCTCCATCGCCCGGAATCGCCGAAGCCGGGGCCGCTTTCCAGCAGGGCCGGGTCGCGCCAGCCGCCGATGATCGTCGCCAGGCGATCGGCCGGGATGTCGAGGACCCGCCGCTCGCCGGCGATCCATCCTGGTCGTCTTGGCGTGATTTTCGGGGCGATCGGGGGGATCACGAGGCTCTTTTCCAATCCTTATCGTTGAGCCGGCGCGGAAACGGGGACTGTTTCCGCGTTCCGACGCCGAGAGCGAAGATCCTGGAGACCTTACGGTCGGCCGTTGTCGAGGGTCCGAAGTTCCCCGGCCGATTCCATTGTAGGCGACCGATCCAGCCCCGGATACGCGGATTTGCCGAGACCCGATTGCGCCGGATCGATTCCGTCTCCGCTCACTCGTGGCGCAGCGAGGCGACCGGATCGAGCCGGGAAGCCCGGATCGACGGATAGAGTGCCCCGAGGGTCGTGATCAGGGTCGCCACCGCCGGCGCGCCGATCAAAAGCCAGAGGGGAAAGAGGAAGAGCGGATCTTTCACCGGAGTCGGCGTCTGCGGGTCCATGTAGCTGTGCGCGATGCGGTCGCCCGGGAACGAGGCCAGCCAGGCCAGACCTAGGCCGATCAGCCCCCCCAGGAGCCCCAGGACGATCCCCTCGACCAGGAAAATCAGCCGGATGTTCCCCGGCCTGGCCCCCAGCGCCATCATGATGCCGATCTCCCGGGTCCGCTCCAGCACGCTCATCACCATCGTGTTGGTGATGCCGAGCGCGGCCACGAGCAATGCGATGATCGCCACGAAGGCCGTCGCCATGCTCACCAGCATCACGTTCATGCGGACCGTCGCGAGGTGTTCCAGGAGCGAAAACGGGCGGTAGCCCGTCGATTTGATCCGCTCGAACACGGCCTTCACCTCGTCTTCCTGGTCGACCGTCACGGATGCGTCCTCGAATCCGGCCTCGGCGTTGAGCGGCGCCCGGAGATAGAACTCGACCGCCCCCTCGGTGGGGAGGAGGATGTCCGCATTCTGGAGTTCCCAGGCCCGGCCGAAACCGGGGGAGTCATCGCCATCGCGATGCTCTCGGATCACGCCGACGATCGTGAAGGTATTCTCGACGACCAGGGCGGGTTTGGGAGGCGGCTTGTCCCCCTTTTCGCCCTGGTCTTGGCCCAGGACCCGGATCAGGAGGTTCCGCTCCTCGCGAGAAATCGGCAGGAACGGGGCGATCGCCGCCAATTTCTTGAAGACCGATTCCAGGACGGGGATCTGGCGATCCTCCAGGTTCAGCATCCAGGGACGGGCCAGCATCCCCGCCAGGTTGACCTTGGCGTCGAACGGCTCCGACCGGTATTCGAGCGTGAAGGTCTTGCCGATCGCGGAATCGGCGTCCCGATCGGAGGCCAGGCCCCAGCGATAGAGCAGGTATTCGTGGACGATCGCGGCTCGGCGATCGGCCTCGTTGAAGAGTCGGCCCGCCAGCAAACGCTTCTCCAGGAAGTGGCTGGTCGGCGAGATCGAGATGGCCGAGACCGGCAGGGCCTTGCCGTCGAAATTCGCCTTTCCGTTCAGCCGGACGCCGGGTTCGACCCGCTCGACATGCTCCAGCGCGCGGAGGCGAGCGACTTCGGAGGCGGTCAAGACGACCTGGGGTTTCCGAGTCCTGGGCGGGACCCAGGTCCTGACGAGGGCGGCGCGGAGCCGCTTCCGCTTCTCTTCGCTCATGGTCCCCCTGGGCTCTCGCTGATCGGCGGGGACCTCGTCTTCGCGGGTCTCGTAATTCGGATTCACGTGGATCTTCCGGAGTTGAGCGTCGCGGTGGAAGAGCCCCACCACCGCGTGATCGACCCCGCGCCCCACCGCCAGGCTAAGCGCCAGGGTGAGCGTGCCGACGATGACCCCGGCCAGGGTCAGCAGCGTGCGGACCTTCTGCTTCGCCATCGACGAGAACGAGAGGGCGACCAGATCCCGCGTGCGAATCCGCGATCGGGCGACACGGGCGGGCCGATCCTTGAGTTGCGCAATCCCCGTCATTCGATCACCTGCCCGTCTTTGAGTCGCACGATCCGGTCGGAATGGGCCTCGGCCAATTCCTCGTCGTGCGTGACCATGACGAGGGTCGTCTCGTGACGGCCCAGATGCTCCGCGAGCAATTCCATGATCGACCTGGCCGTGGGGGAGTCGAGATTGCCGGTCGGCTCGTCGGCCAGCAGGATCGCCGGG
>CALKTZ010000667.1 GCA_937997355.1 uncultured Planctomycetales bacterium
CCTCGGGGCTGGAGATTGGCCGGGGAATCCTCGTGGATGACCGACTCGCCACCTCGGCGGAGAGTGTCTTTGCCGTGGGCGAATGCGCCGAGCACCATGGCCAGGTCTACGGGATCGTGGAGCCGATCTGGCAGCAATGCGGCATCCTCGCCGACATCCTCACCGGCACCAATCCGCGAGCCCGCTATCTCGGCTCGAAGCCATACACCAGGCTCAAGGTGGCGGGCGTGGCGGTCGCCAGCATGGGGCGAATTCATTCCGACGATGGCGACGAGGTGGTTCAGATCATCGAGGAACGCACCGGGACCTACCGCAAGCTGATCGTGCGGGACGACCGGCTGGTGGGGGCGGTCCTGGTCGGCGATACGGGCGTCTCTCCCGACCTCGCGCGCTGGCTCGATCGGGGCGATCCTCTCCCTACCAATCGGGTCGACATCCTCTGCTCCGGAGGCGCCTTCGCGGGGGTGGCCTCGGCCGACCCGGAAGTGTGCAACTGCCATCATGTGCGCGAGTCGACCATCGCGGCATCGATCCGCGAGGGCCATCGCTCGATCGCCGAGATCGGCGAGGCCACCTGCGCCGGCACCGGTTGCGGCTCCTGTCGCGGGCAGATCGCACGCCTCCTCTCCGCCCACGCCCCAGCCGCGAAGGGCTCTCCCGCCCTGGCGGCCTCCACTTCCTAACCCCGACCCGATTCGAGGAACGAATGGCGATTGCCCAATCCCCGGCGTCGAGCCGCCCGGCCCCTCAACCGATCCCGAGCCAGGTCGATCCGGCGTCGGGCGCGAGGCTCCGCGTTCTCTGGTGCTCCACCTGGGCATTCACGGCCCTGTTCGCCGTCTGGCTGATGCTGGGAATCCTCGGGATCGAGATCAAGAAGGATGTGCCGCTGATGTTCGGCGCAGCCGCCACCGAGGGAACCGACCCGGCCATCGTGAAGGCCACCGTCGAATCTCGGTTCGAATGGCTGCTCGCGACCGCGATCCTCGCCGGGGCGCTCCCCCGGCTGATCTTCGGGCTCTGGGCCGATCGATACGGCGGACGGTCGGTGATGACCCTGCTGCTGCTCTTTTGCGCGGTTCCCACCTATCTGCTCGGCCGGGCAACCAGCTATGGCGAATTGCTCCTGGCCGCCGCCTTCTTCGGCCTGGCGGGGAACGGATTCACGGTCGGAATCTCCTGGAACAACGCCTGGTTTCCGGACGAGAAGAAAGGGTTTGCCCTGGGCCTGTTCGGCGCGGGGAATGTCGGCGCCGCCGGCACCAAGCTCCTGGTCGTGCTGGTCCCCACAATCTTGGCCATCGTCCCTCCCGCCGGCTATCTCGGCGGCTGGATCGCAGGCGGCTGGCGATTCATCCCGACCTTCTATGCCCTCATCCTTCTTGCGACCGCAGGGTTGATCTGGGGCATTTGCCCTCGCCCGGACCGGAAACCGGGTGAAGGCAAGCCGCTGAGGGAACTCCTTGCTCCGCTCCGATACGTTCAGGTTTGGCGATTCAGCCTTTACTACGTGGTCGTCTTCGGTGCATACGTCGCCATCTCGGCCTGGCTGCCGAACTATTACAAGAACACGTTCGGCCTGAGCCTGAAATCGGCCGCGCTCTTGACCTCGCTCTACATCTTCCCGGCGAGCCTGCTTCGGCCGCTGGGAGGATACCTTTCCGACCGCTTCGGCCCCCGAGCCGTGACCTATGCCGTGTTCCTGGTGATGCTTGCCGCCTTGATGCCGCTCTGCCTCCCGACTCAAATGCTCTCGCTAGGTGTCGGCGGTTTCACCGCGCTCCTGATGGTCGTCGGCGCGGCGATGGGAATCGGCAAGGCATCGGTCTTCAAATACATCCCCAACTACTATCCGGAATCGGTCGGGGCCGTCGGGGGACTCGTCGGCGCGATCGGCGCCCTCGGCGGATTTATTCTTCCCCCGGCGTTCGGCGCGATCGGACGATCCACCGGCAGCCCCCAATCGGCGTTCCTGGTGCTGTTCCTGCTCACGGCCGTGAGCCTCGCCTGGCTTCAACTGGCGGTGACGTTTCGGATCGGAATCCGGCCGACCGGTGCCCTCGCCGCAGCGGGGGGGAATGTGTAGTCGGCCCATTCCTCACCCGCGGATCTCTGGATGGCGGAAGCTGTTTTTTAACCTATTTGAATCATCTTTTCTTGCCGCCATTCAGCCTGGTTTTTGCCTCCCGAAGATCGCCTAAAATTTGAACCAAACCCTTGCGGAAAACGTATTTAAGAGAGGCAATCAAGGGTCAAGAAACGATATCGGGCGGGAGGCAAGGCGACATGACGAGGAGACTCGAGAATTACGTCCGGAAGTACGGTCCGGAGTTCGGTCCGGTGCTGTATCACACGCTCCAGAGCCAGGCCGCGCATGCCGGCGTGGCCGCGCGGCTCCGTCGGAAAATCGGCGTCCTCACGGGTAAGATTTCGGCACCGGTGAAACCGGCAGAAGTCTTGCCCCTCTTCCCGGAGCATGAATCCTCGGCGTCGGCCGAGGCCGACATGACGACTATCCCCGTGGCCGTCTGAAACTCGCGGGTTGCCGTCCCGTTCGTCGGTAAACTAACCCCGCGACCACGGAGGGCCGTGGGGTTCTTCATGCGCGACGCTGCGCAGAAACTTGCGGGATACCGCCATGATTCCGGAAGAGTTCCGCGAATCCCACGGCTGCATTCCGGTGTTCAATGCCAAATGGGTGCCTTGCGGATGGGGTTATTCGATTCCTCACCCCGCATCCCGGCATGAAAATTTGACGGCTATTCCGGGCATTCTCAAATTGAGGGCAGGCCACCCATCACCTTCCCCAAGCTTGGCCTTCAACGGCATTTTGTTTGCGATAAACTCCACAGCCCATCCACAACCTCCCGATCCCCGGAGTACCGACCGATGAGCGTCCTCGAACAACTTTACAGGCTGGAGATGGAGTTCCATCGCCTCACCGAAGCCCAATCGATCAGCGAGCTTGAGGCGGAGAGCATCCACACGAGCTATGCACTCCAGCAGGGCTATGAGCCCTTGCTCCGGACCGTCGGGGTGGTGGATACGGCCTCGCTCGCGGCGACGAAGGACCGCATGGCCGGGCTATACGGCCCCCGCCGCGCGGAGGCCGCGTTCCGGTTCCTGAGACAACTCCTCCCGCTTTCCGCGTGAGCCTCCGATCATCGGGATCAGATCAGCGGTTTGCCGCCGGTCACCGCGACCGTCGCCCCGGCCATGTAGCTGGAATCGTCCGACGCCAGCAGGACGAAGATCGGGGCGAGTTCCGCGGGCTGGCCGGCCCGGCCGAGGGCCACGTCCTTGCCGAAGTCCTTCACCTTCTCCTCGGGCATGGTGGCGGGGATGAGGGGGGTCCAGATCGGCCCGGGGGCGACGCAGTTCACCCGGATGCCATCCTTGCCCAGCATCTGGGCCAGCCCGGCGGTGAAGTTCTGGATGGCCGCCTTGGTCATGGCGTATGCCAGCAGTTGGGGGCTCGGGTTGTCGGCCTGAATCGATGAGGTGTTGATGATCGTCGCCCCGGGGGCCATGTGCGGCACGGCCTCCTTGGTCAGCCAGAACATCGCGTAAAGGTTCGTCTTCATCGTGCGGTCGAACTCGTCGGTGCTGATCTCGTCGATCGACTCGCGACTCATCTGAAAGGCGGCGTTATTCACCAAAATATCAACCTTCCCGAACTCATTCACCGCGCGTTCGATGATCGCCTTGCAATGGGCCTCCTCGCGAATATCCCCCGGCATGGAAACGCATTTCCTCCCGGAAGCCTCCACCGCATCGGCGATTTCCCGAGCATCCGACTCTTCGTTCTGGTAGGAAATCAGCACATCCGCCCCCTCGCGGGCGAATGCCAGCGCCACAGCCCGGCCGATGCCGCTATCCCCCCCGGTGATCACCGCCGACCGGCCGAGGAGCTTGCCCGACCCTCGATAGCTCTCCTCGCCGTAATCGGGCCGAGGATCCATCTCCGATTCCAGCCCGGGGGGAGTCTGTTGCTGTCCGGGAATCTCGTCGGGGTACTTCCTGGTCGGGTCCTGCATCTCGTTCTGTGATAATGCGATTTTCATAAGATGCTCAATCGGCTAAGAGTCAACGGAACAGGGAGGCGCCATGCAATCGAAACGGAACCTCCACGGTGCTCCCCGCGACGTGATGTCGAAATCCGCGATCTAATCGAAAAAAACACGATTTACGGCGATGCAATTGCAGATGAAATAATGCCGCAAATCGAATGCCGCGATCGTGGCTCACTGTTCCCCCTTTCTCGGGACGCAAGCATTGCCGTCGATTCGCCGGTTCTGCCCTCGCGTGTGCCTCCGCGACCGGCACATCATTTGCAAGGTCATTCACAACTTGAAACAGGATGAATGAGGGGATTCCGCCGAACGGGCGCCTCCATCCAATTGACAGCCGCCCGCGCCCGCTATCCTTGACTTCGAGGCGAGCGTCTACGCCCAGGTCGCCGCGAGGCGAAATTGCTCCGGAGGAGGCATCATGAAGGCACTCTGCTGGCACGGCAAGAGCGACGTCCGGGTGGAGACCGTCCCCGACCCGAAAATCGAAGATCCTCGCGATGCGATCATCAAGATCACGACGACCTGCATCTGCGGCTCCGACCTCCACCTCTACGACGGCTTCATGCCCACCATGGAACCGGGCGACGTCCTCGGGCACGAGCCGATGGGAATCGTCGTCGAGACCGGAAAGGAGGTCAAGAATCTCAAGAAGGGGGACCGCGTGGTCGTCCCCTTCACCATCTCCTGCGGCGACTGCTGGTATTGCAAGCGGGGGGAGTTCGCATTCTGCGACAATTCCAACCGCAATGCGGAAATCGCCCGGGCTGCGATGGGACAGTCGCCCGCCGGCCTCTTCGGCTATTCGCACATGCTCGGCGCCTATCCGGGCGGCCAGGCCGAATACCTCCGGGTCCCTTTCGCGGATGTAGGACCGCAGATCATCCCGGAAGAACTCCCCGACGAGAAGGTTGTCTTCCTCTCGGATATCTTCCCGACCGGCTATATGGCCGCCGAGAATGCCCAGATCGAGCCGGGCGATTTCGTCGCGGTCTGGGGCTGCGGGCCGGTGGGCCAGTTCGTCATCCGGAGCGCCTGGATGCTCGGCGCGGGGCGAGTGGTCGCCATCGATACGGTCCCGGAGAGATTGGAGATGGCGCGGCAGGGGAAGGCGGAGATCATCGACTTCGAAAAGGAGAAGGTCTACGACCGCCTCATGGAGATGACTAGGGGTAAGGGGCCGGACAGTTGCATCGACGCCGTGGGGGCCGAGGCGCATGGGACGGGAAGCATTGACGCGGTGATGGACAAGGCCAAGGCGGCGATCGGACTGGCCACCGACCGCGCCCACGTACTCCG
Source organism: uncultured Planctomycetales bacterium (assembly GCA_937997355.1). Classification (GTDB taxonomy): domain Bacteria; phylum Planctomycetota; class Planctomycetia; order Isosphaerales; family Isosphaeraceae; genus CALKTZ01. The sequence goes on from CALKTZ010000667.1 coordinate 5,370, forward strand.
CGAGGCGATCATGTGCTGCCGCAAGGGGGGGACGATCTCGATCCCGGGGGTCTACATCGGCTTCCCCGACAAGCTGCCGATGGGCGCGGCCATGAACAAGGGGCTCACGTTCAAGATGGGGCAGACGCACGTGCAGCGCTACACCAAGCCGCTGCTGGAGAAGATCCGATCGGCGGAGATCGACCCGTCGTTCGTCATCACGCACACGATCCCGCTCGACGAAGCCCCCGCCGCCTACAAGACCTTCCGCGACAAAGAGGACAAGTGCATCAAGGTCGTGATCAAACCTTGAGCCGCAACTTGTTCACGGCGAGCAACGCGTCTTCTCACCGAGTCATTCGACAGAGCCAATTTCCCGCAACGAACCACTCTCCTCTCGGGATCTCAAAGAATAAGCCCCGCTCCTTGGCGGGGCTTTTCGCATCACGCGGTGATTTCCGCCCGAGCACTCAAACCGCCTGGAGGTTGATCGTCGACTCCGCCAGTTCGCTCAGGGCCTCATCCGTCGCCTTCTCCTCGGCAAAGGTGGCCTTGAGCAGCTTGAGGACCGCGGTCTCCTTGAGTTGCTTGGCATAGGCGCAGACCGTGCCGTAGCCCGCCATCTCATAATGTTCGACCCGCTGGGCCGCCGCGATGAGCGCGGCATCTCGGACGGCGGGCTCGGCATCTTCCTTGATGGTTTCGTCCCCCTCGGCGATGAGCCCCTTGGCGGCCTTGCAGGTCTTCCGCTTGGCCTTTTGCCCGAGCGCCTCGAAAACCTGATCGAGACGTTCGATCTGGCCTTCGGTTTCCTTCAGATGTTTCTTGAACGCGGCCTTGAGTTTCGGCTCGCTCGCCGCCTCGGCCATCTTGGGGAGGGCCTTCGTGATCTGGTGCTCGGCGTCGTACAAATCTTCAAGCTGCTCGATCAGGAGATCGCGGAGTGATTCGAGCTTCATGGTGATTGCTCCTTCGGAGGTGAAAGGATCGAATGTCAATCGAATCCCCCTATCGCAAACCACGTACCGAGCCTCCGATTCATCGACGCTCATTCGTTCAATTGAACAGACCAGGCGGGACATCGACGCCGGATTCGTCCCGCCCGCGACCGCGATCGATCATGCCGCCGGCCCAGACGACTGGTACGGTGAATGCTCACGGTCCCGGCATGAAACCTGGGAACTCCAACCCGAGCGAAGCGTCAACAGCTCGGCCCCTCCCGGGCGGCTCGCGGATCGATTCCCCGATCGGATTTTGAGATCATTCTCGTTGAGACCGAGAGTTACGGTCCTGCCACCTTGTTCCATCTCAGGAGACTTTCATGTCCGGAGTAGACCGTCGAGCGTTCATGGAGGTCGCCGGGATCGCGTCCCTGGCCGCCATGCTGGCGCGACCGGAATCCGCCGAGGCCGGGGACGTGAGCTTCCAGAATAACGTCCCCGATCCTCTGCTGTCGGGCGAAGAATTGCCGACCTTCAAGTTCGAATTGGAGAAGTCGGAGGGCAAGGTCATCGGCAACAGTTACGGCAAGGAGGCCACCGTCAAGCAATTGCCGATCTCCAAGGGGATCGCCGGCGTCTCGATGAAGCTGGAGCCCGGCGCCATGCGAGAGCTGCACTGGCATGCCACGGCGGCCGAGTGGGCCTTCGTCGTCGAGGGCCGGGTCCGGACGACCGTCATCGACCCGGACGGCGCCGCCGAGACGAACGACTTCGCCCCCGGCGACGTCTGGTACTTCCCCCGCGGCCATGGTCACGTGCTGGAATGTCTCGGCGACACCCCGACCCATTTCATCCTGATCTTTGACAACGGCTACTTCTCCGAATTCGGCACCTTCAGCATCTCGGACTGGTTCGGCCACGCGCCGAAGGCCCTGCTCGCCAAGAATTTCGGCCTGCCGGAGTCGGCCTTCGATGGCTTCCCCAGGGAGGAGGTCTATTTCGCCCGGGGCGCGCGGCCCCCCGAGAAGGCAGCGGCCCCCCTCCAGGGCTGGAAAGCCCCGGCCCTGACCCACAAATACGAACTGCTGAAACGGCCGCCGCACCGCACGTTCGCCGGGGGCCGCGAGTGGCGGGTCGACTCGACGAGCTTCCCGATCTCGAAGACCGTCACCGGCGTGATCCTCGACCTCGACCCGGGGGGCCTGCGCGAACTGCACTGGCACCCGACGGCCGACGAGTGGCAATACGTCCTCGATGGCGACATCTCCGTGACGATGTTCGGCTCGCACGGCCGATTCCGCACGGAAACGCTCTCCAGTGGGGACGTGGGCTATATCCCGCAGGGCTATGGCCACTCGATCGAGAACATCGGGAACAAGCCCTGCCGCGTGCTGATCGGCTTCAACACGGGGGAATACGCGACGATCGACCTTTCGCAGTGGATCGCGGGCAACCCGGCCGACATCCTCGCGACGAACTTCTCGAAGCCCGCCGCGTTGTTCGAAAAGTTCCCGAAGCGCGACGTCTTCATCGCCCCGCCGGAAGGTCCCAAACCCTCGCCATGAATCCGGAATAGGCGATGCGTTCCGGATCGCGGGTGAGACTACATCCGCGAGTCTCGCCCGCGGATGTAGTCCACGAAGCGAGACTCTTCGATCACCGTCATCAAACAACCAGGACTCGCTGCGAGTCCTTAGCTGTCAAGTGCCCCCCGTAGGACTCG
>CALKTZ010000668.1 GCA_937997355.1 uncultured Planctomycetales bacterium
CGGGGCAATCTTGCTCGGGGCCTGAGGGGCCGGCGCAATCTTGGCAGGTGCCTGGGGAGCCGGGGCGATCTTGCCCGGAACCTGCGCGGATGGCAGGTTGTGGCCCGACAATCCCATGGCAAGAATTAGAACCGCACTGGTCATCGCGATGTCCTCTTATGAGGGTAACGTTATCGGTCGTTGTCTCGATCGAGTCGGTAGAACTTTATATTCCCCTGATGGTCCGGTACGGTCGATGTTCAACAACGTCCGATCGCCGACACCACCGTCTCTGTCGGGGTTCACCTTGCCGAACGATGTTTTGTGATCTCGCTCACAAGTGAACCTTGTCCCCAACAAACGTGGGAACCCAATTACGTAGGCCTCGTTACGGTAGCGAAAACGTGAAGCCGGTCATCTTGGCCGGTTCCAGGCTCTCCCCCAGGGGTGGCCGTTGTTGGTTATCGGCAACCGTTGCCGATTGGTTCACTCTCCTTGAGAAAATCGAGAAAATGCCGCATTGACGAACTCTAGGGGCTTTGACGAGTTTCAAGGGGAGAGGCAATTCAAGATCACAATTTGCTATCCACCCTCAGTGGAGCGGATGCCGACTCATTGAGGGGCATGGATCGGAATGCGATTTTTTCCGAGCGTGGGATTGAGAAGATCGCACCCGCCAGCCCACACTCGAACATGGTGGTTCGGTGAGTCGACGGACAAACGATAAATCGGTGCGTGTCAATCACCGGTTTTTGGGAGGCAGCATGCGTAGTGGCAACCGGCGCGGAGGAGTGACGGCGTTAAGCTGGGCTGTTCTTCTATTGGGTAGCTGTCTCGCGGATGCGAAGGCGGCCGAGCGGAGGACGATCGTCCCACTTGGGGGAAGCGTCGAGAATCAGTCGGGCGACATCTACTATGGAGTGTATGTTCCGACGCGATTCGGCGGCGAGCTCACGATCAAGGCCACCGAGGGCCAGGTTGTCGAGATCAAGGGACCGAACGGACTCGAGCGTAAGAATGGACAGGAAGTTGGGACCGACCAGCACGGCTGGTACACCTTCAAGGTCGTCGACGCCAAGAAGCCATTTCAGGTAGAGACCAAGTTCGTCCAGGTTGGCGAAAGCGCCCGGAAGCCCTGGAACTTTTATTATTGGCCGACCAAGGGGGATTCCGTCCATGAACCGTGGGCGGGGGGCAATGGCCGCGTCGACACGATGCAGGTCAATGGGGACGATATTCTCGTGGCGAGCCCCGGCGGCTACATCGCCCCCGGACAGGATATCGTCCTGCCCGGACCCAACGGTTTGCTGGAAACCGTCCCGTCGCCCGGCGATGACGCCACCTGGTTTCCCAACCTTTATGACGACCTCACCTGGCTGGGACCCAACAACACCCTCTTCGCGACCCCTTCTCCGCTCCTGAAATACGATCAGCTATTCGGGACGTCGGCCCGGCAATACGAGGCCGCATCGAGCCAGAACCGGGACATCACCCGCTGGCCGGGCCACTGCCTCGGCGGTGCGGTCGCATCGATTTCGCTGAACGAGCCGATTCCAGCCCCTGGTTCGGGTATGACGAAGGACGAATTGAAGGCGCTCTGGGCCGAGCTCGGCGAGAACCATTACAATCACCGGATCGGCGATTATGTCACCGACATCCCCCCCGGCCCTCCCCGTCCAGGTCCGGATGAATGCGACTGGAAAGTGCCTCGCCTGCACGCCATGCTCGAGACCAATCTTCGCGGCAATCGCAAGGCGGTCCTTTCCAACATGCGAGCCTTCCCTCCTCGCGGCACCCCCAACGAGGTGTGGAACCAGGGGATGGGCAAGTACATCGCGGAGTACAAGTCGATCCCCGGCCGCGGCCCTCGCGCCATGCACGTCAAGATCGAGATCCATGCGAACTCGGGCTCGATGCTCAACGGGAAAGACGATCATCCCCGGATCGTGACCTACGAGTACACCCTGGTTTACGGCCTGGACGGAAAGGTCGACGAGACCAATCCCGCGGCCTCCGACTGGATCGCGGTGGGGGGCGAGGCGATGTTCGCGCCGCTCAACATCCTGGAGGTCACCGCCTCGGCCTGGGCCGGCCACAACCCGGCGGTGACCGAAGCCAATATCCGCTCGATCGACCTCGCCAACGGCGGTGCCGCCCAGGCGTCCCGGTTCGCCTCGAACAAGACGCCTCAGTTCCGTCCCGTTGCCCAGTATGAAGCCGGGCGTGCCCCGATGATCGCGGGTGGCGGCGGCAACAATCTGGACAACGGCGGGGTCCAACCTCGTCGCAGCTTCTTCCGAACCTTCTTCGGGGGCCGCTGACCTCGTGAGACATCCCGGACCTTGATCCCTACCCGATCGACCAGAGGGCCGATCCCGGGGAGTTCGCAACGATCCTCGATCGCCCGATCCTGTTGGAGTTGAGCCCGCTCATCTCCCCCGGGATCGGGCGATTTTTTCGCGCCGATTCAGCGAGCCGATACGCGTGAACAGCCCCGTGAAGACGTAAAGGTTCAAGAAACCTGGAGGGTTGTAACGGTTACGCCGAGGGTGTGCCCCCCAGGTTTTCCGGTTCGTTATTTTCGTCACGGGCGTTCAAGTTTCCCGTAGCGGGTGGCCGATCCCTGAAGTCAACGCAATTGAGATTCACGCACGCGGTCGGCACGGGTTCTCCAGCCGTCAAAAGCCTCCGAGAGCATGTGTCAGGATGGGACCGCGACTCCCGCGATTTCAGGCTCGCTAATTGACCGCCATGTCATCCATTTGGGCAGAAAGGGGAGGAAGCGAAGATGAGCCAGTTGAACGCCGCCCCCGCCCTGCTTCAATCACGAGAGGAAAGGGTCGTTCGACCCGATTTTTCAATCCTGATCGAAGTTCCTAAGTTGCGCGATCGCGGCAATCTTAGGAGTAGCGCGCGGACGAACCCAAGGCTTCGATTTGAAACTCAGTCGATCTCGAATCGTCACTCACGGCCCAGACGGAACGTGAGGAGGCGGTTGAAGCGGGAAGTCAAGATCGCGGCGTGTGCCCTGCTCTTGAGCCTGCCGCTGATTTACGGCGCATCCTCGGCCTGGTCGTTGCGGTTGGGAAATATTGCCGCAACCGAATTGACCCGGGCGACGAATTCGGCCGATGAAAAGGAAGGGTCGGGGCTGGGATCGGCGCTGACCCGTCAGATATCCCGTTCTGTCTTCGAACCCGGCGTCGTTCTCCTGTCGATCGAGCCGGCTCAGGCAGGAAAGAAATCCGAGGCGGAAAGCCCCGTGGTTTTTCCGGGCTATCTCCTACCCGAAGACTCCTTCGAGGAGATGGCGAATGAGGGAAGTTGACGACGCATTGACGCGTGCATTCGCAAGGCGTGGCCCGGCCGAGCAGCCCGAAGGGTTCCCCCCTTCTCCGCACTGGCTGAATCGGCAGGCCGCGTCGGTTTCCTCGCAGCGGAAATCCGCGGCGGCGCCGACCACGGATCTCGGGATCGATCCGGCCCAGACGGCCAATCCGCTGGTATCGGCACACCTCGCGGAAACCGCGGCGGGTGCCGATCTTTCCGATCAACTCGGCAATGCGCCCATTGCCGAGTTGACCTGGCCGCCGATCGTTCAGACCCTTGAACGCAAGTGGGGAGACCGCTTCGAACGACTCGCGGACTTCCTGATCGATTCGCGAGATCGCCGCAAGCTGAAGGTGATCCTTTTCACGAGCTGCCATCGAGCCGAGGGTCGGACGACGCTCGTCCTCGCCCTGGCGCGAAGCCTCTCGCGTCGCAAGGGGCGAACCTTGCTCGTCGACGCGGATCTCAGCGGGCCGATGCTGGCGCGATCCCTGGGAATTCGGCCGACGACCGGCCTCGACGACGTGGTCGAATCGGGCCAGGCGCTGGCGGAGGCCGTGGTCGACGCTCCCGACGATCACCTCTCGCTCCTCCCCCTGAGAGGGCCGGTCTCCCGCCCCCGGGAGTTCCTGGCGAACCCGGCCTGGACCTGCTCGATGGCCCGCCTGCGTCGAGAATTCGACCTGATCTTGCTCGACGGCAGCCCCCTCTTCACCGGCCTGAGCGCCACGGTCCTCCATCGCTCGGTCGATGCCGCGATCCTCGTTCATAATCGATCCGTGACCGGCGAACGCGCGGTCCTTCGAGCCGGCGAGGTCCTGGAAGCGGGAGGAATCCCCCTCCTCGGGCTCGCCGAAACCTTCGTGTGATCGGCGGCCCGTCGGTATCCGGGCGCTGTCGAATACGTTCCGTCGAAACCCGAGAGTGAGCGGTTGTGTACGAAGCGCATTTCGGAATGGGCCGACGCCCTTTCAGTGAAACCGTCCTGGACTCGGCCTATCTCCAATTGCCGAGCCACGACGCCGTGCTTCGCCGCCTGAAATACGGCCTCATCCAGGCACAAGGCCCCGCCGTCCTCTTCGGCCCCTCCGGCACCGGAAAAACCTTGCTGACGCGGAAGCTGGCGTCGGAGATCGGCGGGCCGGTCGCCCATCTGGGCTTCCCCATGATGCCGCCGGTCGATCTGCTGACCTTCATCGCCGACGAACTCGGCGGGAAGCTCGGGGGAAATGCCGAACGAACGATGCTCGGCGAATATCGGCGGCTCCAGTCGATCCTGGCCGATTGCTCGGCGCGCGGCGAGCGACCCTTGCTCGTCCTCGACGAGGCGCAATCGGTCCTCGATCCCTCCATGTTCGATCTCCTGCGCATGCTGCTGAATCTGACGACCACCGGAACGTCGGATCTCTTGCTGGTCATCGTCGGAACCGCCGACCTGCTGCTCCAGCTCCCGGAGAACCTGGCGGACCGACTCTCGGCGCGCTGCCTGCTGGGGCCGCTCTCGGAGTCGGAAACCGCCTCCTACGTCTCCAGCAGGCTCGCCGTCGCGGGTTCGACCGAGTCGCTCTTCACCGACGAGGCCGTCCTGGAGTTGCATCGATCGGCTGCCGGACTCCCTCGGCGGCTGAATCGGCTGGCCGACCTGGCGCTGTTGATCACCTATGCGGAAGATTCCCGGCAGTGCGACGCCCGAGTCATCTCCATCGCCGCTCGCGAGCTCGGCTACGACCAGGCGGCCTGATCCGGAGAATTGACCGAGACGCCTCGCCCGTTCCGCGATAGAATCGGCGGACCACGGAGGGGCTACCATGAACAAGCAATGTGTTCGCAACGTTCGACCAAGCCGCGCCATTTCCACTTTTTTGCTGATCTTGCTCGATCTATTTTTCTTCCCCAATCCTTATTCCCGAGCACAACAGCAGATCGATCAGGATGCCGCCGATGGCCCGGCGCAGGTGCAAACCCGAGGGCCGGTTCACGAAGCCTTCGCGGCGCCTCTGGTGGCGAATCCGCAACCCGGCCCGGTCATCGCCAAGACACCACCCAAAGCCGTTGAAGAGCTACCTCCCGATCAGAAGCCGGTGGGTGCAAGCGTCCAATGGATTCCCGGGTACTGGCAATGGGACGAAGGACGGAACGACTTTCTCTGGATCAGCGGCGTGTGGCGCGATCCTCCCCCCGGCCGGCAGTGGGTCCCGGGATACTGGAACCAGGTTTCCGGTGGCCATCAGTGGGTTCCCGGGGCCTGGGTTCCAATCCAGGATGACGAGCAATGGCCGCCTCAGGCATCAGGAGATGCGGGAACCGGTTCAGACCAGCCAGTCTATCTCCAGCCTCCCCCCGCGAGTCTGGAGGTCGGCCCGAGCAGCCCGCCCCCGCCGAGCAGGTCTTCTGGACTCCCGGCTGCTGGACCTGGCAGGGGACGCGCTACCTCTGGCGACCCGGATTCTGGGCCGCGATTCAACCCGGCTGGGTCTGGATGCCCGCGCAATATGTCTGGACGCCGAGCGGTTATCTCTTCGTTCAAGGCTACTGGGATCTCCCCATCGCCAGCCGAGGACTCCTGTTCGCCCCGGTCTATTATCCGCAACCGGTCTACCTCCAGCCGGGCTATGTCTTCACGCCATCCGTCACCATCGTGTCGTCGAGCTTTACCGCCAACCTGTTCGTACAGCCGGCATACTCGCACTATTGCTTCGGCGACTACTACGCGCAGAGCTATTTGAACGTCGGGATCTTTCCCTGGTTCTCCATGACCTTCGCGTCGGGTCCGGCGGTCCCCCGCTTCCACGACCCGCTCTTCTCGTATTATTCGGTCGTCAACGTGCGGAACGATCCGCGATGGGTCGTCCGGGTGCGCGAGGAATATATCGTTCGCCGCGACAATGTCGCCATGCGGCCCCCTCGCACCCTCGTCGAACAGACGAGGCTGATCCGGGCCGAAGGAGCACGCGGACGCTCTGTGTCGGTCCATCAACGGGTCCAGGTGATGGCCCGGCCGGTTGGTGAGCTTGCCAGACACTCCGGCGAACCTCACGCCGTTCGGATGGAGCGGGTGAATTCCGTCAGCCGTCAGGAATGGCGGAACCGCGCCACCGAGCTTCGAACTTTCCGCGAGCAGCGGATCGTTCGCGAACGCGAAGGGGCGAGGGTTGCGGTCGCCTCGGGCGGACGCCCCGGCGGCCCTCAGGCACAGCAAGCCCGACCGATGAATCTCACCCGCTCGCCGATCGCATCGCGCCCCGCACCGGCTCGCCCGAATTCGGACCGACATGCAGCGGCTGAACGCCCGCGCCGAGAAGAGCTTGCACGTTCGCGAGAGCCCCGTGCGACCATGACCGATCGAAGCCTCGCGTCCGCTTCGCGTCAGCCGAGGACTATTGAAGGGGAGCGAAAACCGCAGCCTCAGGGCAGACAGGCCGCCGATCGGCCATCGGTGGACCGTACGAGGAATCCCCGACCTCAGCCCGGAGAGACCCGCCCCGGTTTGCAACATCCGGGCATGGGCCGGAACCCCACCTCAGCGAATCCCCAGCGATCCCTCCATCAAGGGCCGGACGGACGGCGCGTGCCGCCTCGCCCAACGCCGTATCAGCGCGAGCGCAAGGAACACCCGAAACGCTAGTCGGCGATGGGAACGAGGATTCCATTGCAAGAACAACGGTCGAACGAAAGGCCGGGGATGTGATTCCACCGGCACAACTGGTATAAACGTACATCAGCTCGACGGGGCCGCCGCCGACCTGCCCAGCGCAGACCTTGCCAACGACGGACGGAACGATTGGCGTGCGATGGGGTGGGCGCAAGGACGTTCTTGAACCTGGAAGGTCGGGATGTCGGCGAACTTCGGAACTACCCCGGATCAAGAACGCCCTCCAACGTCCCTCGGTGAGGGGCCGGGTTTACTGACGGGGGTCGTGCGAGACTGGTTCGCGGAGACCTTCCCCCAGGGGCCGACTCCCGCCCAATCGCTCGGGTGGCCGGCAATCGCGGCGAGGGAACACACGCTCCTGATCTCTCCCACCGGGTCGGGAAAAACGCTCGCGGCGTTCCTGGCGATCGTGGATCGCTTGTTCCAAGATTGGACGAACGACGCGCTCGATCGTTCCTTGAAATGTGTTTACATCTCACCGCTGAAAAGTCTCGGTTACGACATCGAGCGCAACCTGAACGGTCCTTTGCTCGCGATTGCCAACCGGCTCGGACTTCAGAAAAGCCCGATCGAGGTAGGGGTGCGGACCGGCGATACCTCGCCCTACCACCGGCGGCGTGTATTCAACGCGATCCCCCATATCCTCATCACCACTCCGGAAAGTCTCTCGCTGCTGCTCAGCCAGCCGAAATGGAGAGAACACTGGCGAGGCGTCGAACATCTCATCGTCGACGAAATCCATGCGCTGATGCCCACCAAGCGAGGGGCGGATCTCGCCTGTTCACTCGAACGGCTCTCCGCCCAGGCATCGAAAGATCCCGCGAGGATCGGCCTTTCGGCGACCTGCCGACCGGCCGAAGAGGTCGGCCGATTCCTCGTCGGCCCAGAGCGAACCTGTCGGGTGATCGACGCCCCCCCTCCACCGGGCTCCCCCGAAGTCGAACTTCGGATCGCCTCCTTGATCCGATCGGGCGAAGCCCCGCATCGCGGCCTGACCTACCGCCGGCTCCTTCGTCAGCTTCGCCAGGCGATCCACGCGACACGGA
>CALKTZ010000669.1 GCA_937997355.1 uncultured Planctomycetales bacterium
GGGGCGGGCCCCCGCGCCCGCCGGGGCGGGGGTCGCCGCGGAAAGCCGGGCGAGCCGGCCCTGGATGCCGCCCCCCAGGGCCCCCCTCGAGAACACCCCGAGCGGCAACTGGCGCACCCCCGAAGGGCTCAAGCTCGACCCGAACGGCCGCATCCTCGGGTTCGGGGGTGGGGGGCCGTCGGGGAGCATCCCGGGGGCGGGGCAGGCCGTTGGTGCGGCCGCGGAAGGGGCCAAGTCGGTAGCCAATCGCTTCGGCATCAATGCGCTTCGCAACGGATCGGGGGCGATCAAAGCTTTGGGTGCCGCCGCCGTCCCTGCTTACGTGGCCGGAAGTCTTCTTGCGCCCGAGGCAACGGAACAACTCACAAGGGGAGTCGGGGCCGGTATCAATATGCTCAGCGGCGGTTATCTCGGCGCCACCCAACCTTCAGCGCTCGACATATACCGCCAGGGTTTCAATCAGCTCCAAGACCCTTCATTCCAGGCCGGGCTCCAGGGGATGACCCCGGAACAGCAGCACTCCGCGATCCTGCCGCACGTCGAGCAGATGATCCCGCATCTCCAGGCGAACATCGCGAAACCGGACGCCGACCTCATCAAGAACCTCGCCGGACAGGACGGCAAACTATCGATGCCCGAGGTGCAACATCTCCTGGGGATGCCGGGCGGCGAGCAAATTCAGGCGCAGATCGGCCCCGAGAAGGCGCAGTCGTTGTTCCAGAACATGGACCCTACGCGCGCATCACTATTGGCGATCGGCGTGCCGCTCGCCGTCATGGGATTGTTTCAATCATTCGGCGGCAGTGGCGGCCTCGGTTCGCTGTTGACGATGATCCTCGGCGGCGGGGCGGCCGCCTACGGCCTCGGCGCCTTCGACGAGGCCCCCAAGGCGCCGCAGAGGAACGACGACCTGTTCCACCAGACCCAGGTTGCCCTGAGCGACCGCCCGGAGGCCGCCGAAGCCCAGGACGCGTTGGCGTACCAGAATTACGGCCGCCTGGGTGTGCCGGCGGCTCGGGCTTATCGGATGTTCAATCCGGAAGGCTTGAAAGACATGATCCGACAGAAGGCGAAGGACGAGCTCGCCCGGCGCGCATCCCAGCTCGACATGTGATCGTCACCGGGCGGTCTTTGCGAGATCCTGCCGCCGCTCTAACGCTTCAACGCGACGACGCAGCCTGTAATTGCTGTAGGCGAGTTGCGCCACCCACAGAGCCAACGCAAAGACCAGATTATGAAGCCGATTGAATTCTGTCGGCATCTCGCCCCCGAAATCTGATTTCCGGAAATCAGTTCTCTTCCTACAATCACGCCGAGTCGCCCGATTCACAGGCGAGCGACGGATTGCCGGCATGCCCCGCATATCTTCCTGTTCCCGACGAACGCGGTCTCGACGATATCGCGGTAGACCGCCGGGACGGGGGCCACATTCGTGTGACAGTCCATCAGATATAACGATTCACGATAAGAAATAAAGGCGGCGACGGGTAATGTCCACCACCAGGAGATCCCGCAACATAGGTCGAGGCCGAAGCCGAGGCCGACGACGATCGCGGCCGTAGCCAGGGCACAGTACGTCACGAACCGCCGACTGTGGGTGGTCTTCCGGTAGCCCGCGATACCCTCCGAGACCAGTTCCTTTTTCGGAAATTCGCCCATGACGGCCTGGAGCTCGAGGCAAAATTCGCACACCAGTTTCCCGTAGCGTTCGCACATCTGATTCAGGCATTGAAATTGATCTTCTTTTGCGGGCACGCGTCTCCGGCACTTGAAACAGAAATAGACCAGGCACCGCGCGCACCGGTACACGCTCGCATCGACCGCCGTCCCGCAGGCTGGGCACCTCGACCTGTCGCCCGATCGCGGCGCGCGGCCGCCGGCATGAAGTTCGCCCATGTTCGACGATCCAGGAAGGCCCCGGGATGCCTCATCGCACGCATCCGGAAGTTTAAATCCGTCAGATCGCGCATGCAATCAGGTAGTCCTTTGCCCGGAGCGAAAAAAGAAACCCCGGCAAGGGCCGGGGTTACGCATGAAATCGAAACAATGGTATCCCGAGCAATAATCACCCGGCGAGCAATTGATCGTATTTTTTACCTTGCGCCGCGAGACCCTCGAACGAGTGCGTTGAGAATAGTGCCGCAACGCGCGAGATGAGAAATTCCTTCGTCGCGGCGGCCATATGTAGTACCAAGAGCAAGGCCACGAGCAGCAATCCGGAGATCGTCTCATAAAGAACGTAGCGTACCACGCGACTCGCCACCTTCCGACGCGCCTCCGCGATTTCAGCTAAAACTGGCGAGCCTGACGCTTGGGTATCGCCAACCCTACCGATAATCAACCAGGCAATCGTGAAAAGTGAAAGCGTCGATGCCATATTGATCAGCGCGTTGATCGTTTCCCTGAGTTCGCGATACGAGCTATCGTCAAGCGCGCCACGGTCGCGCATCGTGGACCAGATTTCACCGCGAAAGCGGAATAAATCTTCGCGAAGCAACCAAACCCGCAGCCGCATCCAATAAATGTACGCGACCGTGAGCGACAGCCCTACGCAAGCCAGTAGAAACACGATTTCGGGTGCCATATTACAACTCGAGTTTTGGCTCGGTGCCGTCTGGATTGAGGCCGCTACTTGTTCGCCCCGGATCGATGGCTTTCTCAAGGGCGGATATTCGCCCCGCGTAATCTTCTACGAAAATTCTATGCCTGCGTTCGATTTTAGCTAAAAGATAAGCCGGGCCAAGCAGATAAACAACCAATCCAGTTATAGAAAGAACAAGTTTGAGCCACGGAGGGTCATTTTGAAGCTTGACGTACGCGTCGCAACCTTTGCCGAAACAGTAACTTAGAGACAAAAATGCCCCCACCCACCAAAGCAATTTACATATCAAGTCTGTGCGCCGGATCTTTTCAACGGCGACTATCCAACGCGTCTCCTCCGTACTTTCCATTATACCCCCGATATCGAACATATAAAGTGTGTCACGGCAAACCGCGACATCGCTGTCACCCCGGTTGAGTCCGGAATCACACCTCGCACGCATCCGGGAGTTTAAATCCGATCGGACGGACATGCAATCGGGCAGCGATTCAGTCAGTGCGAAAAAAGAAACCCCGGCGAGGGCCGGGGTTTACGCGAGCACTGATTACCGGAAATCATCAGCCTCCTCCAAGATTCGGAGGCTCGTCGAGCTTCGTGAATACCTTATCCCAGTCCTGCAGCAAGCGACCGACGAGCATGTGGTTGAGGCGGGTCGAGGGCGCTTCAATCGATGGCGCCGCACCGTTGATCCGCCCTCCAATGTCAGGGATCTGCTCAAATCGGATCGGCGCCGAGAACTCCATGCGAAGGATTTTTCCAGAACGTTGGCCTTGGAAGACCCTAATTTGCGGGTCACCGGGATCTATCAATCTCTGAAATTGTCCCGCCGTCTCGCCGCCCTGGTAATGGAAATCAATGCAGTGGATGAGCCCGTCCTTGGGATCGATGCCGAGCGTCAGATAGTCAGGAATATCGAACGGCGATACCGAAGCCCACCCGTGGTCGATCTGTTCATAAGGCTTGCGGTCGGCGACTTTATCGGGATCGAAATAAAGATCGGTGCTCATAATTCGATGCCCTCACACGCCAAGCATAGGATATCCGCGTATTGCTTGAGTAATTTTTCTTGCTCGCGGAACCTGGTCTTCTCTTGCTTGGTTTTCGGTGATTCCGGGGTCTCTGGCTGAAGGATTTGATTCTTCCTTTTACTGTCGACCAGGATGACGCCCCAACAATCGCCGCCCGTCATGCATTGGAATCCGGTGAAGGAAATCGATTTAAGCCTCAACCTTTCCGCCTCGGCAACCGAGATGCCGAGACTTTCCGCGTATTGCAATTTTTTCCCGAGATCGTCGTCTTTCGGGTACTCACACGCCGCCTCCTGGAAGATCTGAGTACCCTTCAGCCAGATTTTCCCGGCGATCCCCCGGCACTCATCCGATTCGTTATCGGAGACGTCCCATGAACAGGTAGAGTCCGCGTAAGCCCCCGCCCGAGCGAAGATTTCGAGCCTCTTCTTCACAACCCCATTATCCACCCTTTCACGGCAAACGAACAGCGTAATGCGATCCTCGGTCTTATGGATCGGCGCATCACCGAACTCGAAAAAGCGAATCCGCAGCTGCTTGATTATCCCGGTGACGATTTGCCTGGCGATCTGATCGCTTCGAGCTTCGGCTTTTGCGATCGCCTCCGCTGCCTTTCTATCCGTCGCCACCCTGATCGCTTTTTCTTTCTCATCGATCCGCTTGCCGGAGAACTCCGCCACGGCGATGATCGTCGTCATGCCGAGCCCGGGTATCCACGATGAGATCCCGTCACCCTTCGCGTAGATCGCCGAGGCGGCCAGCCCGGCCGCGGAGAGCGCCCCGGCAAACTTTACGCAATACCACGCGGTTGCCGAGAGAAGCCAATGCGTCTGCTTTGACATATCGCGCCTGCGCCGCCCATTGACACAAATTCCAGATATCTCGATTTCGCGGGCGATGATATTCAAGAAGTCGAGACAAATCTACGCATGGTTGAATGGCCGCGGTGTGCAATAAGTCAATCGACTAAGCGAAGTAATTGCTTTAGCGCCCCCGAAAAATCATGGGCCATCCTTACCGATCGCAAACCTCCCCAAGTCCGCATCGCGGCCAATTCCCCGGTCGCATAGGTTCGAATCGCCGCCGGGCGGCCGCTTAATTTCGGCCGAGAACGCGGCATCAATCGGTGCCGGTTTAACTGCCGCCGGCATGCATCTATTTCTCCGGGCCTGCCCGATTCGGCAGGACGACCCGGGGCGTCACGGAGTGGCGTCAGGTCAGCTTCAACGGGGACAACACCAGTGGTCAAGAAAAAATCCGGGGAGCTCGCAATCCCGGCCAAAGCGTCGGCCGAGCCGCCGGAACTTGAGTACCAGGGCACGAAGATCCGCTCCGATGCCGAAGGCTTCATCTGCCTCACCGACATGTGGCGGGCCGAAGGAAGTCCGGCAAACAAGGAGCCGCAGGCATGGAGCCGGTTCACCGGGAAGGAATTCATTGCGCACATGGCCCGCAGGCTAAATACGGGTAAATCACGTATTTACAAAACCCTCAGGGGGAAAGGAGTTGGGGGCACTTTTGCTCACTTCCAGATCGGCCTCTCGTACGCGCAATATCTGTCCAATGAGTTCCACGAATACGTCAACTCGGTCTTCGTGGAGTGGAAGAAAGAGGAGGCCGAGCCGGGCCTCAAGATGGACCGCGCGCGGCAGGGCTATGCCCGCAAGGGCATGGCCGTAACCTGGGTCAATGCCCGGCAGCTCGGCAAGGACCAGCGGAAAGAATTCGTCACGACCGTCTTCGACCACAACGGCGATGGCGAGACCGTGGCGGCGGGGACCCGGGCGATCTCGATGCGGATCGTGGGGAAGACGCCCAAGGAGCTGCGATTGTCGCGGGATGTTCCCAAGTCCGGGCAGACCCGCGACCACATGTCCGAGATCGAATTGACGCGGACGCGCTACGCGGAATTCGAGGCGACCATCGCGATGAGGGAACGCGGCTCGGACGGGCATGCCGAGTGCCTCGAAGCTTGCCGGGACGCGGCCGACGTCGTGGCAGCCGGTGTCAAGGTGTTGCGGGATCGCAATACCGGCACCACGCGACTCGGCCACACGACACGCTGAGGCCCGCGGTTCGTCCGCAGGGAGGGAGGCCGGAGCCTCCCTCCTCTTTATTTTCTTAGCTCGGACGTCGCAGGACGCGTGCCGCATCGCGCCTATCCGGGAATCCGTCTCCGGCCCGGTCCGGCGCGCGAAAAAGCGGCACCACACCCGGGGCGAAAATTCTGGATGCCTTGTATGGACACACCAACTACGCGGGCTGATGGCAAGTACGTCGTGGCGACCGGCTTTCATCTCCGGCCGAGAATCACGACGGTGCCGCCTGCCGACAACACTCGCACCGTCAAGACGACCCGGATGCGCGGCTGGCTCGAACTCCGTTATGCGCCGCGCAAGCCCAAGATGGCGGACACAAACACCTCCGCTTAATTTCCGCCGATAATCCGCCAACAATCAGTGCTCTTGAATCTCCCGACACCTCGCCGCGTCGGAACCGCAATCTTAGGATTCTGGGCGACCTCCCGAGCTAAATTTCCGGCCAATTCCCGTCATCAATCCATGGCGGGCTTTAGCCTTATGATTTCCGGAAATCGCTTCAGGAGAATAACTTATGTCGAATGTCATCGACCGGGTCACCGCGCTCAAGGGCGCCGTGGCCCCGGTCCCGTTCGTTCCGCGCGCCAGGCGGCCCTACGCCACGCCGGCGCTCCTGTTCCGGGTCGGCTACCGGATCGACGACGTCGAGCTCGAGGTCCACGTGCTCGACCACCCCGACCGGAAGCCGCCGGCCCAGACGGCCGCCAAGTTCCTGGAGGGGAGGAACGCCGGGATCGGCCTCGACCGCTACGTGTCCAGGACGACCAGGCACGGGGTCCCGCCGCTCGGCCAGTCGATCCGCTACTTCCGGCCGGTGATCCCGATCGCCCCCGGGTACAACCACGCGATGCGGGTCGAGTTCCTGGCGGCGTTCCAGCGGCCGAGGGTCGACCGGCTGTTCGCGAGGCCGCCCGGCGAGGGGCCTCCCCCGATGGTCGTGCATGACGCGACGGTCGGCCCCAGGAGCCCCCAGGCCCGGAGCACGCTGGCGGCGCGGGCCGGCAAATTCGCCCTGGGCGCCGCCGAACGATGGCGGCGAGAATTCCTGGGCGACGAGTTCTGGCGGGAGCTCGCCCGGATGGAGGGCGTGGTGTACCAGCCGAAATGCCACCCGCTGGCGCTGGGCCGGAAGACGGTCGTGTTCATGCGGCCCGCGGCGCCGACCCGGTGGGACCGCAAGGACCCGCCGCGCCACGCCCGGCCGCGATTGCTCGAGAACCATGACCGCTGGCTGGCCGGGTCGGGCAGGGTCCAGGTCACCCAAGCCTGCGAGCGGACGATCGCCGCGATGAAGTGGTCCGACGACCACGCGACCCTGCGGACATTCCTCGGCGGACTGTTCGACCGACCCTGATCGGGATCGAGACCGGGCCCGGAGCAACGGCTCCGGGCCCCTGGAGAAAGTACATGACGAAATTCGAACCGCCCTTCCGGCGAATCCTGTCCGCCCCCGATGCACTGCGAGGCGGCCCTATCCGGGAACGTATGCAGGGTGCCATCCGCGTCTCGAACATTACTCCGGGCAGCAGCTTCATCTTTGAGTCGTTGTGGGATAGCAACGCCAGGACGATCGACGGCACGCTCTATCGCCACGCCAGACGGGATGACGCGGCCACCGACCTGGGCGGGCAGCGCGAGAGTTTCTACCCAACCTTCTGAGGCCGACCATGCTGCAAGGAAAGATTGAACGAGGCGTGCTGCCCGTGATCGTAAACTTCCGGGGTTTCGAGATCCGGACCATGCTGGAGCACAAACTGAACTGCTCGCGTCCCGGGCTTGAAGATCACGTCTTCCACAGGATCTGGGATGCGGATCCGCGCGACCCGACGAGCCGCCTGAATCTCCTCGACGACATCACCGACCAGGCCGCCGGCGATCTCGGAGGGTATGCCTCGATCTGCTATGCGGACACGTAACCAGATAAACCCCAGAATCCTCCCGAGGTGAAAATGACCGACGCACAAATCGATCGCATCCTCCAGAAGACATGCTCCGCCATCCCGGACCTGCAGGGCGGCGGCCTGCGCTGTCGCATCGAAAACGAATTCGGACGCACGCACGACGAGATGCTGGAATATGACGTCTTCACCGGCCTGTGGCCGGATTGGGTCTATCAGGGGACGGTGCCGCAGCTGGAGATCAACGGGATCGCTGATTATGTCGCCGAGGACCTGGGCGGCGCGACTGTGGTCGAGTACCCGGACGCCTGAAACATCCCGAGCCCGCGAGGAGAAGAATGAACAACAAACGGATCACGACCGGCGTACTGCCG
>CALKTZ010000670.1 GCA_937997355.1 uncultured Planctomycetales bacterium
CCCCCCTCGATCCCCCCTCCGAGAGGGGGGAAGTTCTGGATGGATCGATCGGTTGCGAGCCCTTCCTCTTTTCCCCGCGAAACACTTGCGCCCGGACGATCCGGCGTATCCTCGTTTCGAGCGCCGCCTCTTTTCTGGGCTTGGCCCTGGGGGGATGCGGATCTTCGGTGGCCCCCTCTTCGCCCTCCGCCGAAACAGCCTCCTCAGCCGCAACGGAACCCTTCGAGCTGCTCTCGCAGTACGGGCTCTTCGTCGGGAATGGGGCCACCCAGCAACCGGCGGACGGGGTAATCCCCTATGACCTGAATTCCCCCCTCTTCAGCGACTATGCCGCCAAGGATCGATTCATCCGGCTTCCCGGCGGAACCCGCGCGGGCTATCGAGATGACGAGGCTTTCGACTTCCCCGTCGGCACCGTCATCGCCAAGACCTTCTCCTATCCGCACGACCTCCGCGATCTTTCTAAAGGGCGTCGGCTGATCGAGACCCGAATCCTCAAGCGAGACGCCGAAGGCTGGAAAGCCCTCCCCTACATCTGGAACGCCGAGCAGACCGACGCCATCCTCGAAGTGGCCGGGGACACGATCGACGTGTCCTGGATCCACACCGACGGCCGGGAGCGGACCAACAATTACATCATCCCCAATGCCAACCAGTGCAAGGGATGCCACGAACGGGGACAGGACCTCGTGCCGATCGGCCCCAAGGCCCGGCATCTGAACCGCGACTTCGCCTATGCCGATGGGGTGGAGAATCAACTGGATCGATGGGGCCGCCTGGGAATCCTGGAGGGAGCCCCGCCATCTCGAAAGGCCCCCAGGCTCGCGGCATGGGACGACGAACGGACCGGCACCCTCGACGACCGGGCGCGGGCCTGGCTCGAAATCAACTGCGCCCATTGCCACAATCCCGAAGGGCCGGCGAAAAGTTCCGGCTTGAACTTGCTGGCGTCGCAGCGCAACCCCACGGCGTTTGGAGTGTACAAGTCGCCGGTCGCGGCGGGGCACGGCTCGGGGGGCCTGGATTTCGACATCGTCCCGGGGAATCCCGACCGGTCGATCCTGGCCTTCCGGATCGCCTCGACTCATCCGGGGATCATGATGCCCGAGCTCGGGAAGCGGCTCGTCCACGACGAGGGGGTCGCCCTCATCCGCGAATGGATCGCCGCCATGCCCGACCCCGGCAGGCCCGGGCCGCAACCTCGGCCTTGAGCCCGCCGGTTCGGTTCAACCTTCGTCGAGGGCGACGTTCCAGTAGGCATCGCTGAGGAACCGCGACCAGCTCGCGATCCGGATCGACGAGGCATCGTAGAGGGGTTTCCAACTCGGCCGAAACGGCGAGCGTTTGAGCTTCATCCCGGCCTGCTCGGGGGTCCGATTGGCCTTCCGGGCGTTGCAGCTCACGCAGGCCAGGGCGCAGTTCTCCCAGGTGGTGAGCCCGCCGTGCGAACGAGGGTTAACGTGGTCGATCGTCAATTCGGCCGATCCGGGCCGGATGCCGCAATACTGGCACGTCATGTGATCGCGCTTGAAGAGGTTGCGCCGACTGAAGGTTACGGAGTTGTGCCGAGGCCGATCGTGGACCTTGAGCGTCAGGACTTCCGGCACCCGGAATCGAACCTTCACCGCGCGGATGAACGGCTCACCGTCGCGCGGGATGAACTGGGACCAGTCGGCCCAGGTATAAACCTGGAAGTCTTCCGGATCGACGACGAGCGCCGTCTCGTTCCAGAGCATCGTCAGCGACCGCGCAACGGTCGCCACATGCACCGGCTGCCAGTTCCGGTTCAAGACCAGGGTCGGACGTTCCAAAACGCAGCCACTCATGAATTCGGTCCCCTCGGCGTTTGCCAATCATAAGGATCGATGACTCTGGGGGAGAGGTTCGCGTTTTTTCAGAAAACTCGGATTCGAGATTGCACTAACGATATCATAATCATGCCATGGCCCGGTTCGGCAATCCCGGAAACCCTGCCGGGCCGAGCCGGAGTCGTCCCATGTTCCCGGAATTGTGATCCCGGTTGCAAGGATCAAATTCCCGGAAGCCGGAATCGTGAATCGAGTGAACAGATGAAAGCGGAAATCATTTCGATCGGGACCGAGCTGACCAGCGGCCAGAACCTCGATACCAACAGCCAGTGGCTTAGCCAGCAACTGGCCCTCCTGGGGATCGAGGTCGGCTACCACACGACGATCGGCGACAACATGGACGACCATGTCTCGGCGTTCCGGATCGCGGCGGGCCGGGCCGACCTGGTGATCGCAACGGGGGGCCTCGGGCCGACTCAGGACGACCTCGTCCGGGAGGCGTTGGCGGCTCTCGCCGGGGTCTCGCTCGTCGAAGACCCGGCTTCGCTGGCCGCGATCTCGGAGATGTTCACGCGCCGGAACCGGACCATGGCCGACCGGAACCGGGTCCAGGCGCTGTTCCCTGAAGGGGCAATCCCCCTGCCGAACCGGGTTGGGACCGCGCCGGGGATCTGGATGGCGTTCGGGCATTCCATCATCGCGTGCCTCCCCGGGGTGCCGTCCGAGATGCGGGTGATGTTCGAGGAGCAGGTGAGCCCCCGGCTGCGCGGCTCGGGGTGGGTCGCCCGGCGCATCCTCCAGCGCAAGATCAACCTCTTCGGTAAGGGGGAGTCGGATATCGAGGCCGAGGCGATGGACCTGACCGTGCGCGGCCGGGTCCCCGAGGTGGGCATCACGGCGCATGACGCCACGATCAGCTTCCGGATCTCGGCCAGCGGCGAGACCGAGGAAGAAGCCCTGGCGGCCATCGAGATGACCGCCAGGTTGATCTACGGCCGGTTCGGCAACCTCGTGATCGGCGAGGAGGCCGAGGATCTCCCCGAGGCCCTGTACGCCGTGCTCCACCGGATGGGCAAAACCCTGGCCGTGGCCGAGTCCTGCACCGGGGGGCTGGTCTCGGAGATGATCACGAGCATCCCCGGCGTCAGCGAGCATTACCTGGGAGCGGTCGTGTCGTATTCCAATGACGCCAAGGTGAACCTCCTGGGGGTCCCGCGGAACCTCATCGAAACTCACGGCGCGGTCAGCGCGGAGGTCGCCGAGGCGATGGCCTCGGGGGCACGCGACCGCCTCGGTTCCGATTATGCCGTCAGCACGACCGGGGTCGCCGGCCCCGGCGGGGGGACCCTCGAAAAGCCGGTCGGCCTGGTCTACCTGGGCCTGGCCACCCCGGACGGGGTGTCGTCCCGGCGATTGGAGATCGGCCCCGAGCAACCCCGGTCGATCATCCAGCGACGCGCCGCCAAGCAGGCGATCAACTGGGTCCGACTCGCCCTCCTGGAGTCGTTCCTCTCGGCATAACTACCGTTTCTATCGAGAGATCGGCTGAAATTGGGTTCGTTTCGTCGCGGAAGCACCGTGCGGTTGCAATCCCCAAATTGGGTTCGTTCGGCGCGGGAACCTTTGGGACAACCTCCTCCCGAATTGGGTTCGTTCGGCGCTTTGGCACCCTGGCCGAATCTTCAAATTGGGTTCGTTCGGCGCTCGGGCCGAACCTCCCGAATTGGGTTCGTTCGGCGCGGGTGCATATCGTCATGTCGGCCGGAATTGGGTTCGTTCGGCGCACTTGCAATTCGGCGGTGGTCTCCCGACCCCGCCAAAACCCACGACCGAAGGTCTCCCCGTTTTCGGAAGGGAATCGGTCTGGAGACCTTCACCCAATCAAGGCTTATCCCCTACCATGGATTTTATGCCATCCACCCCACGACAAATCATCCGGAACGGGAATCGCCGACACAACATCTTGATATAATTTCACCTAGGACTCTTGCGACCGCACAAGCTTGCCCTCTCGGATCTCCCATCCCTTCCAGATCCGGGCGGCGTCGGGGTGGTGGGTCCGGAGCCAGACGGTTGCGCGATCGAGGAGGGCGGCCTGTTCGGCCTCGGGGGCGGACCGGGCTTCCTGGAGGAGTTTGGCAAGCTCCTGGGCGGGGCCGGGAGTCGCCGCGGCATCTTCAAGCATGCGCGAAGCCGCTTCGTCCGGCTTCGGCGAGATGGCGAGCGCGAAGGCCGCCCAGAGCCCGATCATCGGATCGGGGCGGCTTCGAAGCTCCTGGAGGGGCTCGGCCGGGACCGACGCGCCTCCGGCCGACGCCAGGGCGAGCGGCCGGGTCAGGAGGAGCCGGAGCCAGTCGGGCCAGTCGGGGCTTTTC
>CALKTZ010000671.1 GCA_937997355.1 uncultured Planctomycetales bacterium
CCAGTGCCAAGTTTCGTTCCTATACAATTAGGTATTGTTCGACTTTAACGTACTCCGTCAACAGATGCGAACATCCCCCAGATGGGTCGGGGCGGGTTGATCGGACGTTGCCCACGCCTCATGATACGCGGGACGGATCGAGGAAAAATCCATCCGAAACGAGGCGCTGCGATGGCGAATTTTTTTATTTCCGGCCTGGGGACGCTCGATCAGACGGTCGGCTGGTTTACGGTCCCCGTGGGGACCACCATCTATTTCTTCAATCCGCCCCATTCGGTGCTCGAATCTCACTATTCGAAATTCTTCATGGATCAGCTCTGCACCGAGTTGATCAGCCCGACCGCCGAATCGTATGTGCGGGCCTTGTCGATTGAAGTTGCCCCGGAAGGGGAGCATGTCCCGAATTATGTCACCATGGGCTCGGAGGCGAGCGAGGGGGAGCCTCCCGGGGTTTACCTGGTGGGGCGTTGTTCCAGCAAGGGTCCCGTCATCCCCCTGCTGGACGGCGTGAAGCGCACGCTCAAGGACCTGGTATCGGGCATCGGCGAGGGGGGCTCGATCGGCACCCATGTTTACTGGGGAGTGAGCCGGCAGAATCGGCGCCCGCGCGTCGGGCATTCGCCGAAGCAATACTTCGACCTCCAGAGCCAGAAGAATCCGCCGCCGGGCCGCGGCGGCAGGGGCTCCCGATACCGGCACCTGTCGGATTCTTCATCGCCGCTCGGCTCCGCCGGCTTCATCCTCGCGAAGCCCGAGGCCCAGGTCGACTACATCGACTTCCCCCGCTTCCGCGAATTCAAGGTCAGGCTGCGGGCCGGTTACGATCTCGGCGAACGCAAGCTTGCTTGAGCCGATCACGCCAAAGTCCCCCGCCGCCTTGCGACGAGGGACTTCCTTGATCGCCGGAGCCCGTCGGAACGTCATGTCGAAGGTCGATCAGGGCTTCTCCGTGATCGGCGTGTTCACGAGGTGCTCGGCCAGGAACCAGACCTGCTGCTCGTGGTTGCGGACGACCGTGCTGACGATCAGGTCGTTCGTGCCGTCGTCCCCCATCTCGGCGGTGCGATGGGCGGCGTCGCGGGCGTCGGTGAGGATCAGCTCGTGGGCTTCGAGGAGCCGCGAGATCATCGACGGCACCTCCTCGCAACCGTCGGGGGCGCGGGAGATCCGGGTGATCTCGGCCGCATGGCGGGGATCGCCGATCGCCACGCCCCCCAGCGCCTGGATGCGCTCGGCGACCTCGTCGATCATCGGCAAGAGTTCGCCGGCATGCTTGTCGAGCAGGAGGTGGAGCTGATAGAAGGTCGGCCCGCGCATCAGCCAGTGGCTCTTCTTGTAGAGCGCGTAGAGGATCTGCTGATCGGCGAGGATCTGGTTCAGCCGCTGGCACGAATAGAGCCTCGTGTCGTGCGCCAGCCCGATCGGGAAGAGCCGCACCGTCCCGAACTTCTGGATCTCCTTGCCGGTCACGTGGAAGAAGGGCTGGCTGTGCTCGCCGGTCGATTTCGTCGATGCGGCGGCCTCGTTGCGGGTTTCCGACTTCGGCTTGGTGGTCGTGGATGACATCCTGGTTTCTCCTGGATCGTTTTGCGGGGAAGATCGAGTTTCCATGAGCTTCAAGGGGGAGTGGACTCCCCC
>CALKTZ010000672.1 GCA_937997355.1 uncultured Planctomycetales bacterium
GGCCGAAATCCAGCTCGACCATCACCCTGGAAGAAGGGGATGCCCCGGTCATCAAGCTCGTCCACCTCATCATCCAGGAGGCCGTCCAGACCCGTGCCTCCGATATCCACATCGAACCCTTCGCCGATCGCGTCCGGATTCGCTACCGCATCGACGGCGTCCTCATCGAACGAGACTCCGCCCCCAGGCGACTGCTCGGCGCGATCATCAGCCGTATCAAGATCATGGGTTCGATCGACATTGCCGAGAAACGCCGTCCCCAGGACGGCCGGATCAAAATCCAAGCTTCGAGCAAGGATGTCGACTTGCGTGTGAGTGTGCTGCCAACCACGCATGGTCAATCGGTCGTTATGCGTATTTTGGACCGCGACAATATCAAGGTTGGACTCCAGGACCTCGGCTTCGGCGAAGAAGATTTCGCACGGTTCAAACAATTGATTAAACGGCCGAATGGCATCTTGCTCGTGACCGGGCCTACGGGATCGGGCAAGACCACCACGCTGTATGCCTCCTTGAATGAATTGAACCGTCCCGACGTGAAGATCATCACCGCCGAGGATCCGGTCGAATATTACCTCCCCGGCGTGAACCAATGTGAGGTAAAGGCCCGAATCGGGATGACGTTTGCACGCATCATTCGAGCCATGCTCCGACAGAACCCGAACATCCTCCTGGTGGGTGAAATTCGCGATCACGAGACGGCTGAAACCGCAATTCAAGCTTCTTTAACTGGACACTTGGTTTTCAGTACATTGCATACGAACGATGCGCCCAGTGCCATTACACGTCTGGTCGATATCGGAATTCAGCCGTTCCTGGTCGCCAGTTCGGTCATGGCGGTCATGGCCCAGCGCCTTGTTCGCAAGATTTGCCCCAAATGCAAGGTTCGTTATGAGCCCCCCGCGCACCTGCTGGCCGGCCTCGGGTTGAAGCCCGAGATCGTGAAGAAGGCCAATTTCATGAAGGGCAAGGGGTGCAGCCATTGCAACAAGAGTGGGTATCGCGGTCGTCAGGGCATCTATGAGCTGATGACCATGACGAACACGATCCGCGAGATGGCCTTCAAGGGCGAGCCCAGCCAGATTATCCGCAAACAGGCCCGCAAAGAGGGGATGCGCACGCTCTTCGAGGACGGACTCGTCAAGGCGATCCGAGGAGTCACGACGATTGAGGAGGTTCTCCGGATCACCCAGCGTGAGGTGTTGACCGAAGCGCCTCCAACCTTGAAGAAGCCGGAGCCCCCCCCCGCGCAGCCCGCGAAGAAGCACCATTGATCACGGGTTGATTGGTTCAGGGTGCCAGGCTCGAAAAGCCCGCCTTGTCCGGGGCGAACGGGCCGGGGACTTGGACCGGACGGCCCGACGACGTAGTCTGTTGGGGCGATCGAACCGCCGAATTCCCCGTTTTCTTGATTCGAGGCGTCGTTCACCTGAATAATGATGTTGGTCACGAGGAGCATTCGATGCCTTGTCCCAACTCCTATCCGGGGCATCTTGTTTCGGTGGACACGTTGGAATGCTAGACAAAGTCAACCGATGGCCATGTTCGTGAAGGTTGATTCCAGACGATCCATCGTTACTCCCTTCGGAGGGTAAGTCGGGCCATGGGCACGCTGCTCATCGACAAATTGCTCCAGACTGTCTGTACACAGAGGGCGAGCGACCTCCATCTGACCGTGGGATCGCAGCCCATGCTGCGTTTGCACGGCCACATGGTCCCCCTCAAGACGAAAGTGCTCGAAGCGACCGATACCGTGGCCCTGATGAAGAGCATCACCCCCGAGCGTTGCCAGCAAGAGCTTCAGGAGGTGGGGGGGACCGACTTCGGTTTCGCGTTCGGCGAAATGGCCCGGTTCCGCGTCGCGATTTACAAGCAGCGCGGCAACATCGGCCTGGTCTTGCGGAGAATCCCGAACGAGTTCCTCACGTTCGAACAGCTCGGGCTGCCGGCGGTCATCGAGGAGTTGATCACGCGGCCGAGAGGCTTGATCCTCGTCACCGGCCCGACCGGGTCGGGGAAGACGACCAGCCTCGCCTCGATGATCAACTGGATCAATAACAACCTCGACCGGCACATCATCACCATCGAAGACCCGATCGAATACTTTCACAAGCACAACAAGTCGCTCGTGAATCAGCGAGAGATCGGGATCGACGTCCCGGACTTCCCCGAGGCCATCCGTCGCGCCCTGCGTATGGACCCCGACATCATCCTGGTCGGTGAAATGCGAGACCTGGCCACGATCCAGGCCGCCATCACGGCCGCCGAGACGGGACACATCGTCTTCGGCACGCTGCACACCAACTCGGCCGAAGGGACCGTCAACCGGATCATCGACGTCTTCCCGAAGGAACAGCAGGACCAGATCCGGACTCAGCTCTCGGTCGCCATCATCGGGATTCTGGCCCAGGCGCTCCTCCCCCGGAAGCCGAAGGGGTTGGTCGCCGCCTACGAGATGCTGGTGGTCACGCCGGCAATCTCCAACCTGATTCGCGAAAACAAGACCTATCGAATCGACTCGTCGATCCAGACCGGCCGGAAGCACGGCATGATCCTGCTCGACGATTCGCTCTTCAATCTCTGGCGGCAGGGATTGGTCGAGGAGTCGGAGGTCCTCTACAAGTCCCGGAAGCCCAAGGATCTCCAGGAACGGATCGACAACGCCAAGAAGGGGATCTTCGAGGACGAGCACGACGAGGAAGCGGCGGAATGACCGGGCCTTCGAGGCCGACCGGGGCGGACGCCCGGCCCGGGGGCCTCGCGAGGGGCCGACCTTACCGACGCACACACTCTTGTTGGAGGCATTTGTTCAAGACGGCGGCATGTTGAAGCGGAGCATCCTTCGGGCTATCCTTCACGGGCCGCTTTCCTTCTCGTTTCCGGGTCGATGCGCGGGCGGATGGCGAATCTCGCCGAGGGGCTTCCTCCCTTCCCCCGGGCAAGCGATTTCCCGACGCGTCGGCCGTTCGGCCCGATTTCGCGTCTCGCCGATCGTTCCCTTATTTCCATGCAATCAGTCTTTCACGAGGGCTCGCGGGGCCGGGTACGGGGTCCGCGCGTCGGATCGAGATTCGGGGCTCATCAGACATGAGGCGATTGGGAAGCATCATGGTCGACCTGGGGTATCTCGACGAAGATACCCTGCAGAGGGTCATTGAAGAGCAGCGGCGATCGCCGAACGAGCTGATCGGCAAGGTCGCGGTGCGCATGGGGGCGGTG
>CALKTZ010000673.1 GCA_937997355.1 uncultured Planctomycetales bacterium
CAAAGCGACTATCCGTCAGTGGGGAGCGATCGGGCGATCAGCTTTCTTGATTTGGTCGAGGTCTACATCGCTGGAAGACTTCGGGATGCCGAGCCTGCTGTTTCGCTTCAGCATATTCGCAAGGTCCATCGCAAGCTTGCGATGGACCTTGACGTGCGACATCCATTCTGCTCTCAGGAAATTTATCATAGCAGGGGAAGGATCTTCACTCGCCCGATCGGCACCGATGGCTCTGTCATCGAACCGCTGACGGATCAGGCATATATAAATGCCGTCATAATGCCATTTCTCAAGAAGATTGAATACGACGACGTCACGCGAATGGCCAAGCTTTGGAACATCGCCGATGGCGTCGTGGTTGACCCGGCTCGATGCTTCGGCAAGCCCGTCTCTGTGTCGGCTGGCATCGCGACGCGGGTCCTAGCCGCAGCCTATTATGCCAACGGCAGCGATACCCAGCGGGTCGCAGATTGGTACGAAATCGACGCGAACGCCGTAGAAGA
The DNA here is from genome assembly GCA_937997355.1 of uncultured Planctomycetales bacterium. Taxonomy (GTDB): domain Bacteria; phylum Planctomycetota; class Planctomycetia; order Isosphaerales; family Isosphaeraceae; genus CALKTZ01. The sequence continues at coordinate 504 of CALKTZ010000673.1, forward strand.
TGCCGTCCGCTTTGAAAGCAGGCCGGCGGCGTAATGAAATTCTTCTTTGACAGAAACGTATGCGTGCGAACAGCAAGAATACTTTCTGTCTACGAAGGACCAAACGGCTGCCATGTCCGTCATCATAACGACGACGGCAGGTTCACAAGAACCAGTCCTGACACCGAAATAATCAAAACGCTATACGACGAAGACCCCAATTGGATTTTCGTCGGGGGCGATGGAAAGATCATGAGAAACAAGGCAGAGCTTCTGGCTCTGCGAGAATGCAACCTTACTTATCTGTTTCTTCACAATAATTGGTGCAACAAGAGAATCGAAGACACTTGCTGGATGATGCTGAAAATATGGCCGAGAGTGAAATCGGAGATTAGTTGCCTAAAACAGCACTCGATTCTTGAACTGAAATACACAAGCAATTGCAGCATCGACAACAGGGGACCGACCGCCGCGTTCCGGTCTCACGTCTAGTCCTTATTCCATCGCTTAGTCGCCGCTTTCTTCGCAATCTCGGATCGCTGCTCGGGCGTCATGGACGCCGCCCGAGCCTTGCCGCCCTTGAGACCGCCGCGCCTGCCGAGCGACACGGCAGCGGGATCCTTCTCGGGCTTGGCGGGTTCGGTGGGCTCTGTAGATAGGGAGGGGGTAGGCTCATCCGGAGCCTCGCCGGTCGCGATGCCGACGATGAGTTCGGCGAGTTGATTCGGGTCGCGCGGACGCTTTGGCGTGCTTGAGTGCTTAGGCATAACTCAAGCTTCGCACTCAGTGCCAGGGAAGGCAAGCCGAACCGGCAAAAAATCAAATTCAAACTGAGACACTACCTGAGGCCGAGACGGTGCTCGGTCTTGTCGAGGCGTAGGTAGCCATGGGATAGAAAACTGGAATAAGATCGTTATACGACGAGATTTTCCAGGGTTACGGACCGAAGGCAGTCTGCATTTCCCCAGGTTCTGCCCGAACTCGGCGTGTCAGTGAATATAGGCTCAGATTTTTCCTGGAGTCATCATGACAGAAGCCCAGGCCGAAACACTCTTGAAGGAGCTGCGGACCATCAAGGTCTGCGTGATCATCCTGGCAGCCATCATCGCCTTGGCGTCGATCAAGGAAACGTTCAACCTTTAACGCTATCACCCGTGTATGGGCGAGGATGAAACAGGACTCATCACCCTCGACGCCCGGCGACCTCAGCTCGTGAGCCAACCAACCTTCAATTCCGCGTCAGCGATGACTGCCGAGGCTCGGCTCCAGCAGGGCGCTGATGCAGATTTGCGACCAGGTCTCGAACTCGTCCCAGTTGGCCCTGAGCGCGGAGATTTCGACGAACTCGGGATCGGCCAGCCCCTCCTCGAGCGGAGTGACCTCGGGGCGATCCAGCTCGAAGAGGTGGACGACCCCCAGATGCACCCGGCCGACCGGCGTGGCGTCGTCGTTGATCAGGCCGACCCGGGAAATCCGGCCAGGGCTGTCAACCCGGACTTCCTCGTCGAGTTCTCGCTTGAGGGCCATCTCGTAGGCGTCGAGCGTCTTCCGGCCGTCGGCGTCGGCCTCCGAGACATGCCCGCCGACCCCCAGCGAGCGCCGGCGATGGAGCCGCGTTTCCCCCTGCGACTTCCCTCTCGTATAGCAGAAAACCGCGTCCCGGCAGCGGAACACGACGTAGGGGATGATCTGCTTGAGGCTGGGATCGTCCTCGACTTCCGACCTCGGCCGGTAGTCCATCAGTTCGGGAACGAGCAGCGCCCCGAGATAACGCTCGGCATCGCCACAAAACCCCTGGAACCGCCCCAGGCGGTCCAGCTCGGAACCCGGGACGACCAAAACCCGCTCGCTCTGTGCTTGGCTCACGAATCAACCTCGGTAGAAAGCCCGGATGTTCCCACATGCCCGATCCTTTCAAGGATCGCCGGGGCACCTTCTCGCCTTCAATCAAACCGGGCTGTTTACACGAATCGCCAACCTGTTGCAGCGAATGCAACGGATGCGCGGCAGGCCCTCGATTCGTTCGGTTTGCACGGCCTGGCGCCGGCAAAGCATTGGCGGTCTTCCGGAAGAGATCCTGGAAACTTACCCAAGTTCCTCAAACCTCGCCAAAGGTTTCATCTCCGGGAGCAGCAAGCCAATCCCGAACATCAGGGGATAGGAAAAGCTGATCCCCATGAGGATCGTGAAGACAAGCTGCCCGGTCATCGACCCAAAAAATGCTGATTTGAAAAACCAGTTACAGAACGCGAAGAAGAACCCCTGCAAGACGACGAATGCGATGCGTAGCCAGATGTGAAGCTTTGTTGCCGAGCGCTTCTTGACGGCGGGACGGTCAGGCACTCTCCGGGCCAGCGAGAGCCCCAGGAGTCCGGGGAAGATCATCCCGAACCCGTAGGCGGCGGCGAAGACGCTGCACCAGTACGCCGCGAACGTGGCGCGGAGGAAGCCGCCACCCCACAGCAAGAATAACGGGCCGAGGAGGCCGACTGCGACGAAGCATAGGCCACCCGCTCGGCGTTGCATCGCCGCGGGCACAATTTCCCCGTCATCTGCGATCCGAGGGCTCATGTGGCTTCCCCACAAGCAATAAGGCTCCGACCAAAGCTCCGCGATCCGATTCTCATCAAGTCCTTTTGTATCATCATACAGCATCTGTTGCGGGATTGATTCAATTCGATCTTCGTCCGCGCGCATTGCCGAGTTTGGCAGGAGATTTATTTCAATGACCAGACTCGCGTCCGAACTTGTCATCGATCTCGAGAATTCCTAGGATCACCGACTGACGAAACCAGACCTGGCTGGATCAGTCCACGTCTCCGACCCAACTTTGAAGAGATGTTGCCATGCCGGCTCTCGGGAATCGCACGTTCTACCTGACGGCATCGGCCCTGTTTTTCGGGGCGATCGTGACCGAATCCCTCGCCAAGCACCACGTCGGCCGAGGGGTGACGGCCATGGCCCGATCCGCAGCCATGCAGTCCGAGCGATCGCCGCTAAGCGAGGCCGCAACCCGGCACTTCCAACGCTCCGAACTCTGGAAGCTCGTCGGCTTCGTCCTGGCCGCCCTCGCGGTCGGCTCCTGGGCGGCATCTCGCATGCGACGCGAACCCGGGCTTCAAAGCGTGCCGCTGGTGCTCCTTTGCACCTACGTCTTGCTCCTCTTTCTCACCGTTTGACCGCCGGGCCGATCTCGGACATCCCCGGCGAGAAAGCTCCTCGATGAACTCGGCGCTCTGGTATCGCGAATTCGGCCCGCCGGAAGAGGTTTTAACGCTCGAAACCCGCGAGAGCGATCCCAGGGAACCGCGCCTGATTCGCGTTCGCATGACGCTTTCACCGATCAACCCCTCGGACCTGATCCCGATCACGGGGGCCTATCGCCATCGCGTGATGCCTCCCCGCGTGGCCGGTTACGAGGGGGTGGGGACCGTCATCGAGGCCCCGGAATCGTCGCGCGAGCTGCTCGGGAGGCGCGTGCTGCCGTTGCGCGGAGAGGGGACCTGGCAGAGCTTTGTCGACTGCGATCCGGCCTGGGTCGTGCCCGTCCCCGACGATATCGACGATTCGACGGCCGCGCGGGCCTACATCAATCCGCTCGCGGCGCTCCTGATGCTGAAGGCGTGGAATCCCGCCGGGAAACGCGTGGTCGTCACGGCGGCCGGATCGACCTGCGCGGGCTTGCTCGCGCAATGGGCCATGGCGTCCGATGCCCGCGAAGTCGTCGGAATCCATCGCTCGCCCGAACACCGCTTGCCGTTGAGTCAGCAAGGGATCATCCCGGTCGACGCGGGCGATGCTCCCGAGGTGGCCGCGCGATCGAAGACCGCCGACCTGATCTTCGACGCCGTCGGGGGATTGCAGGCGACCGCCATGTTGAAGGCCATGCGCCGGGACGCCTCATTCGTCTCGTATGGCCTGCTCGCGGGCGAATTGTATGTGATCGACGCGGTCGGCCCTCGCCCGGCTCGCTTTCACATCCGGGATCACCTTGAGGGCGTTTCCCCCGAAACCTGGCGGCATTGGTTCCGGGAGATCTGGCCCCACCTGAGACAGGGCCGGCTCCCCCAAGCGGAGTGCTTTCCACTCTCAAAATGGCGAGAAGCCCTGGCCCTGTTCCGACAGCCCGGCCGTCGGACGAAGCCCGTCCTTGATCTCGGATAACCGCCGATGGAACGGTGAAAAACGGGCCGCCTCACCGTCCCGTCGAGGCGGCTACACGTTTTCATGGCCGCTTTTTCAGATAATAGAATGCGTAATTGGCTCTCGGCTGAAGCTTGACGAAAAGCGGCTCGAAGCCGGTATTTTCGCAGGACTTCCAGAATTCGGCGATCCCGTAGGAAGTGAAGGTGATCGCGTCTTTCTCGTAGGAATGCTTCTTCGCCTTGTAATGCTCGGTCCCGTCGTCGTAGCGAGTCTGAATCAGGGCGATTCCGTCGTCGGCGAGGAGTCGATGGGCCACCTTGAGCACGCGCAGGCCGTATTCCTTGCCCGGGAAGTGCTGGAAGACGGCCGTGGAGAGGAAGAAGTCGATCCCCGGCTCGATCTTTTGAAGGGCCGATTCCGGATTGGGGGCGTCGATGCAAACCTTCCGCATCCCTTCGTAGCCCCGGCTCCGCAACTGCCGGTCGCATTCGTCGAGGTTCGGCGCCGAGATATCGACCCCCGTGAACTCGGAATACTCCTCCAGGAAGGCGACCGCGTTCGAGCCTCCCCCCTGCCCCCACTCCACCATGCGGGCGACCGGCTTCTCCCGCCCGCACAGCAGCTTCAATTCCTGAAACATCCGGCGGTGATCCTGGCCGATGCTATCCCAGACGGAATGATCCGCGTATCTCCCTTCGCCTCGCCAGTGCGAATAATCCCTGCGCTGGGTGTCGGACTCGCTACCGCTCCAGTAGGCCGATGCGTCCCGGGCGATCTTATCTTCGGACTCGATCGCCTCCGGAGCGACCTGATCGGCAAGCTTCCTGACGGCTCGCTGCAGTCGATTCATCATCTCATATCACCTTATGTCGACAGAGGCCAATCGAATAAAAGCAACCAGGCGGCAATGAGCGTAACCGTTCTCGTTTTAAAAATTTTCGACATCTTTGGTAACATATTTTGGAACTCTTGGGAATTTACCCAGGAGATTCTTTTTCGAAACGCTTCATTTTGCCAACACAATGAACCTCCTTTTTAAACATTGTCCCTCAAATTAAAACCAGCCTTGGAATGCTTCGATTTTCGCGCTTCCCGCCCCACTTGAACGCGATCGAGGCGGCGGCCTGAGCGAACGCTTCCCTTCGAGTTCAGGCGGGGGGCGCACCGCGCACGAAAAAACCCCAGCGCGGGGCCGGGGTTCTGGACGACGTGGACGATATCGAGGAGAGCCGGAAACCGTCGAGGTTCGAAGTCACCAGGAGATTAGCTTCGTGCTTTCCGATTCAGCCGCCGGCCGGCCAGGACCGTGAGCCCGCCGATGGCGAGCATGGCGAACGTCGACGGCTCGGGAACGGCGGCCTGCTTTTC
>CALKTZ010000674.1 GCA_937997355.1 uncultured Planctomycetales bacterium
CTCCCGCTACCAAATCCAAGGAATAGGAATGCCAGGAAAAGGTATGCGACTTTTCCCTTCCGTTGCCTCAATGCTGACACTTGCATGATCCATCCTTATCTCGGGAAATGCCCACTCATCGAGCTTCCTTGTCGCGATGTAGCCGTTCGTGTGAGCCGACAATTCAAAGGAGATGCAACATTACGAAATTCACCGGGCCGATTCCAACCCAGCCAGACCCCGGGAGGCGTCATCTACGTGACATTCACTTCGATTGGAATTCTCGCTTCTTGCCGTTCTCGCCGAATTGCACCGAGAAGGATGATCCATCCGGAGCAACCGTCACGTGGATGAACTGGCCACCGGTCGGGTCGGCATTGGCGATCAAAGCCGGATCGGTGTTGTCCTCGGCCGATGTCGCGGCATTGCGGTGGAGTTGATAGATCGCCTGGATCGATGGGGTGGCGCGAAGTCGTTTGTAGGCGGCGACGGTCCCCCCTTTTCGCGGGCCGTTGTTGGTGATGGCCACCGTCGGGGCGATCGTCTTGAGCAGGGTCGGATGGTTCGAATTGTCCGCCCCGTGATGAGTGACCTGGAAGAGATCGATTGTTCCGATTCGATCGATCGGGCAGACGAGCTGCTTCTCGACGTTCCAGGTGAGGTCGCCGCAATCGAGGAAGCCGAACTTGCCGAGCGTGAAGCGGATGGTCAGGCTGCGCGCGTTGTCGCTCGGATCGACGGGAAAATCGGCCGGTGCGTCTTCACAGGCGGGATTCACACCTCGATTTGTCAGGTTCGCATCCGGGATGACCTTCCCCCCGGATGTCAGGACAACCCCCTTCACCTTGCTCTGGAGGGGGAGTGCATCGCCGGCTTTTACCGAGTGTCGCTTGCCGGCAGACGCCTTTCGGTAGGCGATGCCTAGCGGGTTGTCGACCTTCGGCCCATCGGGGAATTCAAGACCTGGTTCATTGTCCTCGGGAAGCCCCCGGTCCCAGAAGTTCCGGATGTCTACGAGTTTGGACAGCCCCGCGACCCCGCCATAATGGTCCGCATGCCAGTGCGTCGTGACGAGGTGATCCAACCCGTCGAGTTTGGCAACATCTTTCAGGACATGCACGATCCGCTTGGGGTCACGATCCTCGAATCCGGCCCAGCCTGAATCGATCAGGACGGACTCCTTCTCGGGGGTGACGATGAGGGTTGCCGCCCCTCCGAGGACATCGATGAAGTAGATGTCCAGAGTGCGATCGACGTTCGCGGGCGCCCCCTGCGCATGCCCGGCACTTGACAAGCAAGGGAAAATGGTAATAACGAGCGCGATCGTGCCGATCCAACGTCTCATGATGATGCCTCTCGATTGGGGAAAAACCAGGAACGGCCGATCCATCGTCGTCATGTCGATCAAAAAGTGAATGGGACTCGGGAAGGCCGTCTTGCCTCGTCAATTTCGAGGCGATCGTCGCCGATCTTCCCGGCTCATGCAAGAGCCCCGGAAGTCTTCTCGATCGGGTCGTCAACCGAGTTGCGACCGGGGACGTTACAGCCGTCCGATGATGCAATGAGCGGTCGATTCAAGAGCATTCCCGGTCGCTGATATTGAAAATCATGCACGAGTTTCAGCGATCGTGCGTGCATTGCAACATGTTGATTCTGATCAACTTCCGTACAAGTTTCGAAAAAACTACTGAACCCGAGGTCTCAATTTTTCGAATCTTTTTTATATTCAATGATGCGTCCCGAACTCACGACGGACGGCCTCACCGATTTTCTCGATTTCTTGTGTCGTGGACGGTCAATTTGCACGGTTCATCTCCTAGAGAAGGCGATGGTCTCGCGCGTGCGGCGAGTCGGGTCACGTCTTCAAGGTGTAGCCACGGCGGGTTGATACAACGCAGGGATTGGCATTTCACTTTTAAAAATGGAGTTCACCGGCCATGGTCAACTCAACGATCTTGATGATCACGGGTGATCCGGCCTTGCTGGAATCGGTCCGGCATGACCTCAAGGCGCTGGGGGGAGCCAGCAGAATCGATCTCGTCGGTTCCGTCAAGGAAGCCTGCGAGCTGCTCGACAAGGTTCAACCTCGTCTCATCATCGCGGACTGGAAGCGAAAGCATAATGGCTTTGACGCCATGGATCGCCTCCTCTGGGCGACTTCCAAGCTGGTGCGTCATACGCCGGTGGTCGTCATCGCTGATCGCTATCAAGACGATCAGGCCGTCATGTTCTCCTTGCTGCCGCAAATCCTCGGTGCTTACCTGACTCCCAGCTCTTCCTCTTCGGGGGAATTCGTAGCGATCCCGGCGCCGAAGGACGAGGGGGGCTCGACTTCGACCAACAAGAAGAAGCGTCAGGAGAACTCCAAGAACTCTCCTCCGCCCGTATCGTTCCAGGCCACCAACTCCTGAGTTTGCTGCTTTTGCTGTAACGCGTCCGTGCCAGTTCCGTGCGTGCAAGGTGGTATGCGGGTGTGAGACCTCGCATCACGTCACTGCTTCTCTCAACCCAACTTGAAGATCAATTCGGACGAACCTCCGACGTTCGTTGTACGCCCGAAGTCCGCCGATTGGATTCCGTCCCGATGGCTTTTCGTCGGGACTGAACTTCGCGCAATCTCCCCTGATATTTCCTGGCGAGATCGGTCTGCCGGCTTTCCGGTGCGATCGGTTTTCCGTCGATGAACAGTCCGAGAACCGGGATGGTCGGCTGAAGGATGTTGCCGGCCGTCACGACCAGATTCGCCCGCTTGCCCGCATCGAGCGAACCCACCTGATCGGCGATTCCCAGCACCCTGGCCGGTGTTAAGGTGATCGCTCGAAGTGCTTCTTCTTCGGGGAGGCCGAACGCGACGGCGGTCGCGGCCTCGAATGGGAGATTGCGAGACGACGTCGCCTCGCTGGATCCTCCCTGGGAAACGGAATGGATCGCGACGGTGACGCCCGCGGCGTGAAGCCGGCTCGGATTCGAGTAGGGGGAGTCGTAAGGATCGTGCTCGCTGACGGGGGAATAGAGCGTGCCCGCGACCAGGACCGGGACTTTTGCCTCCTTGATCGCATCGGCAACCTTCCAGGCTTCCGCGGCATCGGACAGGATTCCCTTGAGTTTCAATTCCTTGATAATCGTCAGGGCGTCGAGGATCTCGTTGCGACGGCCCGCGCGGAAGACGACGGGCTTTCTCCCGGTCGCATAGGGAGCCATCGCCTCAAGCCTGAGATCGACGGCGGGAGGATCGAGCGAGCTAGCCTTCGCCCTCGATCGTGCTTCGTCGTACCTCGCGGCGAGTTTGAACTGTTCCTTGAGATTGTCGATTTGTTCCTGTCGACGCTTGCGCGCCTCGGCCCGGCCGCCCGGGCCACCTCCCCCGGGGCCGGGTTCGGGTTGGTCCGGTTCATCCCGTCGGGGGATATGCGCCGGGATATTCACCTGGAGCGCCAATGAATCGGCGATGACCAATTCCGCCGGTGTCCACCCCTGGAGGTTGATCGCGCAACCCTGGCCCGAGATGATCCCCCCCGAGGGTCGCACATAAGCGGTGAGAATGCCGTTCGCTCTCGTGACGGGAATGTGCTCGCTATCCGCCCTGAGCGCCACGCTCGTGCGAAGTTCCGGCTGAAATTGGGCGGAATCGGCATAATCCTGGGTTTCCGAGAGGCTGTTGACCTCGGAAAGCGCGGTATTCGTGCCGGCATCTATCAGGCCGGGCCAGACATCGAGGCCGTTCATGTCGATCGTTTGAGCTTCAGATGGGATTTCAAGTTCGGCGCCGCCGACCGCGGTGATTTTGCCTCCCGACATGATCAGCGTCCCCCCCTTGATGTCGGGGGCTGAGACGGGATGAAGGTTGGCCTTCACGAGCGCGACGATCCCTTCGGTTCGGATCGCCGGGTCGAATTTCCAACTCCGCGCGGCTTCCGTGGTGGAAGGCATCGTGTGATGGGTTCCGGGACGAACCCCGCGATCTTTCTTCGGTTCTCGACGCTCGAAGTAGATTTCACCGTCGATGAGGGTCAGCTCGCATCTTGAGAAGGCTTCGAAAGGATGGCCGTTGAAGATCGCGATGTCGGCATCCTTGCCGACCTCGATCGAGCCGATGAACTTGTCGAGGCCGAGCTCTCGGGCGGGGTTGATCGTGATCATGGCGAGGGCCTCGGCTTCGGTGACCCGGCCGTATTTGACCATCTTCGCCGCTTCGAGATTGAGGTGCCGGACCAACTCCTCGCTATCGCTCTTGATGCACACATTCGCCCCCGCGCTGTTCAAGATGGCCGCGTTCTGGGGGATGGCATCGAAGGCTTCGATCTTGTAGGCCCACCAGTCGGAGAAAGTTGAGGTGCTCGCCCCGTGCGAGGCGATCTCGGCCGCGACCTTGTAGCCTTCG
>CALKTZ010000675.1 GCA_937997355.1 uncultured Planctomycetales bacterium
AAATGGGACAGGCACGCGGAGTACCGGCGAGCCAGTCCCGTTTTCGCTCCGGCTCGACGTTCATCGATTGCAGCCGTTTCAGGCGGTGTGTTTCCTGACCGCTTCGAGCACGGCGTCGCTATGGCCGTCGACGCGCACCCTTGGGAAGATCTTTCGAATGATGCCCTCCGAGTCGATCACGAAGGTCGTTCGGACGATGCCCATGCTCTTCTTCCCATACATATTCTTCTCCCGCCAGACGTTGTAGGCTTCGCAAACCTTCCTGTCGACGTCGGCCAGGAGGGTGAATGGGAGCTCGAATTTCTTGATGAATTTCGTATGCGAGGCGGCATCATCCGGGCTCACGCCGAGGATCTTGATCCCGGCTTTTCGATAATCGGCGAAGCCGTCACGAAAACCGCACGCTTGCCTGGTGCAGCCGGGTGTATCATCCTTGGGGTAGAAATAGAGGACGACCGGCGAACCCTTGAGCGACGAGAGTGTCACCTCTTCGCCGTCCTGGTCGAGCAATGTGAAGTCCGGGGCGGGTTGTCCAACTTCCACCATTGGGGGCCAACTCCAAATCACTTACGGTTGAAAGGCGGGCCATTCCCGGCCGTCTCCAGGGTGGTGTTTTTATCCGGTTCGCGGTCGGCCGGGAAGGGGGCCTTCCGGGAATTTCTTGGTTCGAACCAGGGTATTGTCGGCTCGGCCGACGGGCAGGAGGACTCGCCGATGAGTCGCGTGGAAACCTTCGATCATACGGCCGATTTGGGGCTTCGCGTCCATGCCGGGGACCTCTCCGAGCTGTTCCGATCGGCGGCGGAAGGACTGTTCGGGATTATCATGGCAAATCCCGAGGCGATCCGACCCAGGCAGTCCGAAAGGATCGCGATCTCGGCCGAAGATCCGGAAGACCTGCTGGTCGCCTGGCTGAGCGAGTTGCTCTTTCTCTGCGAGACGAAGCACCGGCTGTACGGCGAGTTCGACGTCTCCATCCAGGAAGATGGGAAGTCGCTGACGGCGACCATTCAGGGCGAACCGATCGATCGAGAACGTCATATCCTCGACCATGAGGTCAAGGCCGTCACCCGGCACGAGCTCTCGGTCCGCCGAGAAGGGCTGGGTTGGGTGGCCGAGGTAATCGTCGACATTTGAGCTTCAGTCCGCCTTTTTCCGGCTCAGTCGAACGGATGGACCGGCAGGTCGTGTTCGAGGATGAAGCGGTCGGCCTCGTCGCGGGTGAAGACCCCGGCCGTCGTGCCCACCGCGCGGACGCAGCTCGCCCCCGCCGCGCTGGCCAGCTTCAAGCAGTCCAGCTCGGATCGTCCGTCGAGCAGGCCCGCGATGTAGCCGGCTACGAACGCATCGCCGCCGCCGGAGCCGTCGACATACTTCGTCGGATAAATCCCGATCCGGGCGTGGAAGTCCTTCGAGACCGTGACGGAGCCATGCTCGCCCAGGGTGACGATGGCACGCCTGGCCCCCATCTCGTGGAACGCCAGGGCCTGGCGCCGGGGATCGCTCTCGCCGAGGATCAGGGTCGCCTCGTCGCCGTTGGGGAGGAAGACGTCCGTGTAAGGGAGCACCTTCCGGAGCGGCTCGACGTAGCTGCCCGGCCCCGGGGTGGCGACATCCAGCACGGTGATCGTCCCCGCGGCCTGGGCGCGGGCGAACCGCTCGGCCAGCCCCACGGGGTCGAGGTTCTTCATGATGAGGAAGTAGCCGACGTAAAGGATCTTTGGGGGGGATTCGAGGATCTCGTCGAGATCGGCCGGGGTGAAGGCCAGATTGGCGCCGACGCAGTGGATGAACCGGCGGTCCTCTCCTTGCACGTTGACGATGAGGGTCTGGCTGGTCGTCTCGTTCGGGTCGAGGATCATCCGGCTGGCGTCGACATTGCTCTTCTCCAGGCTCTCGACCATGAAGCGGCCGAAGATGTCGTCGCCGGTCTTGGCGCGGATCGAGACCCCCACGCCGAGCCGCGCGAGGTCCGCCGACACGTTGGCGGCGCCCCCGCCGATGTTGAGCACCATGTGGTCCACCGGGATCAACTCGCCCGGCCTGGGCATGTGATCGAGAGGCGGGCAGAGATGGTCCGCGACGACCATCCCCGCGCAGACGACCTCATGAGACGAACGGGCGAGAGGGGCCGACGGCCCCGGAGAGTGGGCAGGTTCCGACACGGCTCGCATTCCCCAATCAAATCGATGCGCTCTGTTCGGCGCGGGTCTCCCGGACGACTTCCCATCGAACTTGGATGCCACGGGTCTTCAGACCCGTGCCCCAGTCCGGAGGTTGAAATCGCACGGGTCTGAAGACCCGTGGCACCCTGAACGTACCACTAATAAAAATAAAGAATTTTGATTATCGGAGTGCCGTTCGGGACGATCGCGTCACTGCGTCCCGAGCCGGTCATTTTCGCTTCGGGATAACATTTTAGCTCGGGTTGTCCAGCGAGGCGACGACCTCATCGCCCGGCGGACGGACCGCCCCGTTGATCGGCTCGGTATCCTCCTCTCCACCGACCCGATTGCCCAGCATGGCCTGGATCTCGCTCTCGGTGAGGACCTCTCGCTCGATGAGCGCCTCGGTGAGACGTTCCATATCCTTGCGGTTCTCTTCGAGGAGCCGGTAGGCCCGCTCATCGGCATCGCGGAGGATTCGGGCCACCTCCTCGTCGATCAGCTGGGCGGTGTGCTCCGAATGGTCGCGAGGCTCGGACATCTCGCGTCCCAGGAAGGGGTGTTCCTCGGAGCTTCGGAGGGAGATCGGGCCGACCCGTTCGCTCATCCCCCACTGGGTCACCATCATCTTGGCGAGCCGGGTCGCCTGCTTCAAATCGTTGGCGGCGCCGGTGCTCAGATCGCCGTAGATCAGCCGCTCGGCGGCGCGGCCGCCGAGCAGGGTATCCAGCTTGGCCTTGATCTGGCTCTCGTTGTAACTGATCCGGTCTTCCTCGGGCATGAACTGTGTCACCCCCAGGGCTCGGCCGCGAGGGACGATCGTCACCTTGTGGACCGGGTCCGACTTCGCGGTCAGCCAGGCGACCAGGGCGTGGCCGATCTCGTGATAGGCCGTGGCCCGCTTGTCCCGATCGGTGATGACTTCCTCGCGTTTGGCCCCCATCACGATCTTGTCGCGGGCGGCGTCCAGGTCCTGGTTGTCGACCGCGAGCTTGTCCTCGCGGGTCGCGAGCAGGGCGGCCTCGTTCACCAGGTTGGAGAGATCGGCGCCGCTCATGCCGACCGTCCCCCGGGCGATCTTGTCGAGGTCGACGTCCGGGGCGAGGGGGACGTTCCGGGTGTGGACTTTCAGGATTTCGAGCCGCCCCTTCTTGGTCGGCAGGTCGACCGTGACGTGGCGATCGAAACGGCCGGGACGGAGCAGGGCCGGGTCGAGGACGTCGGGCCGGTTGGTGGCCGCCAGGACGATTACGCTCTCGGTCGGTGAGAAGCCGTCCATCTCGGTCAGGATCTGGTTGAGCGTCTGCTCTCGCTCGTCGTGCCCGCCGCCGAGCCCGGCGCCTCGGATGCGGCCGACGGCGTCGATCTCATCGACGAACAGGATGCAAGGGCTGTTTTCCTTGGCGTTCTTGAACATGTCGCGGACGCGGCTCGCCCCGACGCCGACGAACATCTGGATGAACTCGGACCCGGAGATCGAATAGAACGGCACTCCGGCCTCGCCGGCCACGGCCCGGGCCATCAGGGTCTTGCCGGTCCCGGGGGAGCCGATCAGCAAGACTCCCTTGGGAATCCTGCCGCCGAGTCGCTGGAATTTCTCCGGGTTCTTGAGGAACTCGACGATCTCCTGGAGCTCATACTTCGCATTTTCTAGCCCGGCCACGTCGTCGAAGGTGACGCGATTCTTGGACTTGTCGTACCGCTTGGCGGTGCTCTTCACGAATGAGCCGAGGATGCCCCCGTCGAACTGGTCGCGCGCCCGGCGCATCATCAGGTAGAACAGCCCCAGGATGATGAACGTGGGCAGGAGCATCGTGAGCCAGAAGACCAGGCCGTTGGCCGCGGCGGGGGGATTGGCCTCGATCTTGACCGGCTCGGTCTTGCGTTTCTCGCGGAGCTTCTTGTCGATCTCCGCGACCGCTTCGTCGGTCGGCGCGTAGGTGTAGAACCGGAGCACCTTGGCGGGAGTTCCGGTGGCGGGGGTGTACTCGGTCTCTTGCCGAAGCTCACCCCGAATTTCGCCCCCCCCCATGAACACGATGCTCTTGATGTTGTCGCTCTGGACCTGATTGTAGAACCAGGGGGAGTACAGGACGTACGTATCGGTCTTGGTCCCGAACTGCCAGAAGATCATCGCGAAGCTGACGATCACCAGCAATAACAACCAGGGGGGGGTCGGAGACCCGTTCGTCCCA
>CALKTZ010000676.1 GCA_937997355.1 uncultured Planctomycetales bacterium
ATATTGCCGATCGGATTGCCGGAGCAAAAAATGGAGCCCGGGTTTGAATTTGCAGAAATTTCAGGAATTTCAAAATTATTGCACAAACCGAAAGGAACGAAATCACGGCCTCTCTTGTAGGTGCCCGCAAGGACCGCTACGATAGCGGGAAAATGTTGCACAAGAGCTGGCAACGACCTGGTTGGCCGAGCCGGCAGCATGCCGTCGGCAGCTATCAACCAGATTTGATTTGAGCTGCGAAGCCTCGCGGCCTCGCTGGCTATTGGGTCGCGGTTGTTCGAGCCGGTCGTGCCGTGCGATGCGCGGTCTGTTCGAGAGCTACGGGCCGATCGGATTGTTTCCCTGATTGGGGCGACTTCGCCCCGTGTACGGAGGATTGAGGCGTGATTTCGCGGCTCCGTGTCTTAGGGATTGCGTCGTGTCTCTCGCTTATCATGACGGTGACCGGTTGCACCGACTCATTCTTGGCGGGGCCCATCGCTTATACCGAAAGCAAGGCACTCACCCAGGAAGTAAAAGGGAAACCCAACCTTGCGGGTAAGCCGAATCTTCAGCAGAAGGTTCGTGCCGCGCTGGCGCAGATCTTCGGTGACAATCCGCAGTCGATCAAGGTGCCGGAAGGCTCGGGACTGCCGAATGGCGGCATCCGCTTGGCCAACTACGTGAAGACCGACAAAGACATTCTTCCAAACGTCGGTCAGGATCCGGTCAGCGGGGAGAAGTACGTTCGGGAAGGGGGATACTCGCTCTATCGTCGCCACTGCTTGCATTGTCACGGCGTCTCCGGCGCCGGAGACGGGCCGACCGCCCCATTCCTGTTCCCGATTCCCCGCGACTACCGGCGCGGCCTCTTCAAATTCACCTCCACTCCGAGCGGCGCCCGTCCCCATCGCGACGATCTCAGGCGGACAATCCGAGACGGGTTGCCCGGGTCTTCGATGCCTTCCTTCGATGCCCTCCTGAGCGAAAACGAGATCGAGCAGGTAATGGATTACGTCATCTTCCTGAGCATGCGAGGTGAGACCGAACAGGGCCTGATCGAAGAGGGCACCATCTCCGACGAGAACGATAAAGACGCCCTCTCCGAAGATGTCGTGAAGGATCTCGTTGCACAGGTGGCCGGAAAGTGGAAGTCGGCGCAGACGAGTACGGTCAACCCGCCGATTCCCCGCACCCCGAGCAGCCGTGAAAGCATCCTTCGAGGACGAGAGCTTTTCCTGGGCAAGACCAAGGAAAAATTGGAGTGCGCCGGCTGCCACGGCCCCCGCGCCATGGGAGATGGGCCGAGCTTCGTCGAGCAGAAGATCTTCAATGACGTCGTCTTCAACGGGAATCCCAGTGAGCGAGAAACCCGTCTGAACGCTTACGATGACAAGGTCAAGGAACTCTGGACTCAGAAGCTCGATGACTGGGGCAATCCCCTCCGTCCGGCCAACTTGAATCGCGGGATCTACAAGGGGGGCCGTCGGCCGATCGACCTCTACTGGCGGATCGCCAAGGGGATCACCGGCGCACAGATGCCGGCCCACTATCCGACGATCAACCACGAGCAAATCTGGGACCTGGTCAATTTCGTCCTCGCTCTCCCTTACGATCCGGATTTGCTCCGGAATCAACCGAAGGCCGCTGAAGCTGGCCATTCGGTCGCGGAGCGTTGAGTCGACCGAATCCCAGGAATCTTGCCGAGAACTTCGATCGGAATTGGCCACGAACACAATGGTTTCATCAGGGCCAGGCGCCCAGGGCGATTCGGCCTTCGATTCATTTCGAGAGCCCTAGGTAGGGAGCGATTCCGTGCGTTATTGGAGTGTCCTGTTCGCCGCGGCAGCGATTTTCAGCGTCGGGGCGTTCTTGTATGCCCCCTTCTCGCCGGATTGGTGGTTGCCGAATCCATCGGGCAACTTCCACCACGTGGTTTCGACCTACGGCGGCGAGATCGACAACCTCTTCCTGATCATCCTCGCGATCACGGGGATCACCTTCATCGGCACCCAGATCGCGCTCGTCTGGGAGCTTCATCGCTTCGCGGACAAGGTCGACGCCG
>CALKTZ010000677.1 GCA_937997355.1 uncultured Planctomycetales bacterium
TCAGACAAGCCGGCGAATCTGGAGGTTCGCCGGACGCCTGACTCCACTTTTGCGGAAAAGCAGGGAACTTTGAAGGCGCGAGCGGCACTTCTTTTGGAAGTGAGCGAGTGAACTTCCAGGAAACCGAGAAGCTTCTTCGGTGGAGTACGGGTGGTGAAATGAGACGATCAGGACGGCTTGGCTGGATCGCGCTCTTACTCGGGGTTGCCGTCGGCTGCGGAGATCAGAAGGTGGCGGATTTCCGTCAGCAGGAAGGGAATCTTCGCACGCATTACGAGCTGGCGAAGCAGGCTCCCACCAAGTTGACCGCGAAAGAAAAGCGGATCCGCCAGGAACGGCTGCGGATGCAATTCGGCGACATGGCGACCGAATGAACCTCCTTCGTGTTGTGCGATCCCTCCACGAAATCGGGCCGGCGTTTCAGCAGGGGGCCAGGGCCCACCGGAGAAACGCCGGCCTCGTTGATTTCGTAGGGAGTTGAGTTCGCCCGAGGGTGAATGCGGTCGGCTCCCGCCTCAAATGATCCTCAAGGAGCAACGTGAAGGGTTGCCTTCAGGTCGAGCGGACCCTCGCCGGGGAGGTCGGTATGAACCCGGAAGGTGCGCTGAAGGCTCCCGCGAGCCGTCGCTTCTTCCGGCTTGAAGTTCACCGTGACGATGTGCATCGGCTTGGCCGACTTGTCGGCGGGGGTGATCGAGAAGCCTTCGCCGGCCCCTTCCACGCTCTTGATGGTGAACGGCTTCGAGGCCCGGACGATGAATCTCCCCTGCGCGCCGGACGCCGAGGCGACCTCACCCATCGACAGGACGGACGGCGAGGCGCTCAGGTCCCCTCGGATCATCGCCGTGACGGCGACCGGGACGCTCGGCATTTGCGGGTCATTGCCGATGAGCCGAATTTCATCGCGAACCAGCCCCGCCGGAGCCCCCGGCTTGAGGCTGACGGTGAGCAGGTAGCTCACGCTCCCCCCCTGGCGTCCGGTCTCCACGAGCTGCGCGTTGATGACGCGGCTGGCCGAGATCATCTTCTCGAACTTCCATCCCGGCGCGTCGATCCGGTCGACCGTCAAGGTTTGCGATGGGGTCTGCCCCCGCGTGACGGTCCCGAAGTCGATCGACCCCGGATTGAGGACGACGTCGCTCAGGATGTTGGAGGTCACCCCGAGCCGCACCTCGGCCTCATGGCCCCCCGCCGTGATGAGCGTGACGAACAGGACCGTCGACTTCTGGCCGACGAAATTGCGCGTGTCCATGTGCGCCTCGACCACCGCGGTTTGACCCGGCTGGACGATCGAGGCCGTGGTCCTTCCGCTCGTGCAACCGCAGGAGGCGCGGAGGTTGAGGATCGTGATCGGCTCGTTCAAGCGATTCGTCAACATGAAATCGTGCTTGACCTTCGCCCCTCGCGGAACCGAGCCGAAGTTGTGCGAGCTCTCGGCGAAGAGGGCATCCGCCCACTCGGCGGCACGAGCCGTTCCGGCGATGCCGCCCATCAACCCGAGAGTCCCGACCACTGTCCATATCAGGCGCCGAGCCATCATCGCCTCCTGCGAAAATCCGGAGCGCACTCGCATTGCCGACCGGCCAACTCCTGCCGATCCCTGCCGCCCCGCCGGTTCGTTCTCATGGTGAATATCGTCAAAAGTCGCTTGCCTACTCAATTTGACTCCATCACCCATTTCTTCCATGTTGTCGGGTTGTGCGGATCGTGAGGAATCTGATTAGGCGGTGAATTGTGGTGACAGGATGTGGTGTCGATGCGCGCGGAAATCCCCTGCTTGCTCGCTCGGTATCGAAGGCAAGCAGGGGACAGCGGTTTAGTCCGTCAAATTTGGCTGGATATATCCGCGGATGCCATGGCGAAGGGGCTTTCAGCGGAATCGTCATCTTCATTCGGATTGCTGTCGACGGGTCCGTCTACCCCCCACCAGAGAGCGGCGCCGAGAATGACAATGGCGCCGGCGGTGGCCAGGCTGAGCCGCCAACCCATGTCGTCGCCGTAATGCCGGGCGAAGAGCGTCCCCAGCAATGGGGTGAGATAGGGGGAGAGTGTTCCGCCGATGTTCCCGCCGGTATTCATCAAGCCGCCGGCCGTGCCGCCGTAGCGGCCTCCGAGTTCGACGGAGGTCGTCCAGAAGACCCCTTCGCAGGTGCCGACGGCCATCGCGGCGATCGCGAATGCAATCATCGTGACCTGAGAATCGGACGCGAGGAGCCCTAGCTCGAAGATGAAACCGCTGAGGATCATCCCGAGCACGGGGACAAACGCCCGCCGCATCCGGGGTGGGAGAGAATTGGGCGTGTGGTCGGCCAGCCAGCCGCCACCGACCATTCCCACCCCCATCGCGAGCGTGATCATGGTGGAGTAGCCGAGGGCAACCGACGCCGGGCGCTTCTGGATCGTTTCGAAGTAGTAGGTGATCCAGTAAAAGAACAGGTACTGGAAATACCCGAAGGCCATGTAGCTCAGTGTGACGAACATCACGCTCCGATTGCGCAGTACGATTCCGATGTCGGACAGGTTGACCGAGGGTGGGGTGGAGTCAGCCTGTGAGGGAGAAGCGGCCGGCCGGGCCGCGCGCGTCCCAAGGGTCCAGACGATCGTGACGAAGAGCGTGAAGCCGCTTGAAACCAGGAAAGTCACCGGCCAGTTGAAGCGGTCGATGAGGACCTTCATCCCATAGTACGAAGAAGCGATTCCCACGCATGCCGCGCCGGTGACGAGGCCATTGGAAAGCGCCCGGGAATTCGCCGAAACTTCATCGAAGACGGTCCGGGCCGCGGCCGGATGCAGCGGGGCGTTCACCATCCCGAGCAAGGATCGAACGATCATCAGGCCCAGCCAGAGGCCCGAGGCTTCGGAGACGGACAGGCCGATCGCCCCCGAGCAGGCGACGAAGACCGTCGAGCCCAGCCCCCAGAGGATGAGCACCGTCCTCGCCCCGAGGCGATCGATCAGGAATCCTCCGGGGAGCATCGCCAGGGTGTAGGCGAGCAGGAATGCGGAATAAACCATCCCCATCTTGTCGGGCGCGATCCCATGCACGGGGATGAGCCGCTCGGTCCCGGCGACGGAGATGCCGACGCGATTGAAGTGCCCGCAGGCCGCCACCAGCATGAGGAGGGGGACGACGGCTCGCGGGTTGGTTCGATCGGATGATGACATAGGCAGGTCGCAATCTCGGTTGGGATTCGGCCGTGACCGAATCATGCTCAAGCGCGTTCAACCCCAAAATGGCTGAGGACATTCTGCATGAGCCCGGCCCATTTGTCATTGGTGGAGAGGGTCGAAGCGGAATTGATCGAGCCCGAATGGAAAACCCGGCCACCCCCCGGCCGTTCCCAGTAGATCATTTCGGCCGCGACGGGGATCATCGGCACCTTGCCGGGGGGGAGCGGGCGCTGGAAGTAATCCCAGGCGAAGCCGACCTTCGCGGGGTCGACGTATCCCTCGGCGAGCAATGTGATCCCCGCCGGATCTTCGACCGGGGCACGCCCGCCGGGCGGGGGGGGCGCGACGAGGAATTTCGCCAGGGTCGAGACCCGGACGTCGGCCTCATGGCCGATCGGCTGGGCCAATGGATTCCCTTCCGTCCCCCCGAACGGATCGCCCGCCTTCAGGCTCAGGTCGATCGGCTGTCGGAAGAGAAAATGATCGGGGTCCTTCGCCTTGTAGGGGCCGACGCTCGGCCACCCCACCCCCATCAGGGCAAAGTATTCCAGGCCGAAGAGCTTCCAGGCCGGGAACCCGCACTCGCGCGACATCCCGCCGCGACGGCCGTCCAGGCTGTGCCACATCTCCCCCCGGCGATCGGCCCGGACCTGCGTGCCGGGCGCGTCCCCTTTGCGGCATTCGATGACGCTCGCGTCCTCATTCATCGACACCCGCCAGAATGCCGTATTGCCGGAGAGGACGACCGCGTTGCCGCCCCCGTCCAGGAATTGCGAAACTGCCTCCATCGCCTCGAACGACCAGTACTCGCTATGGCCGACCACGGTCAAGGTCTTGTAGCCGTCGAGGATGCGCGGGTCGAGGTGGAGGTCGCTGTCGGTGATGACGTCGTACTCATAGCCCTGCGATTCCAGCCAGACTTGCAGGAACCGATCCTGCCGACAGAGGTGGGAATAATCCCACTCCTCCGGCCCCATGGTGGTGTACGGCCCGGCGATCGGCCAGGGGACGCGGAAGCCCATCTGGTAGGTTCCCTGGCCGGCGCGATGCGGGCGATAGAAGCAGAACGCCGGGGGCTCTCCGGGGCTGTTCGCGAACCCGTTGTTGCCGATCGATTTCTTAATTCCTTTCCACGTCGGGCTGAACGCGGTCGCCGAATAAGCCTTCCAACTGTTGGTAGAGCAGAGGAACGCGATCGGCGCCTTGGGCTTGGACGCGGCCTTCTTCACGATGAACAGCGTGTGATAGAGCCGTTCCTCGCCGTCGAGCTTGAAGCGAATCCGGCCG
>CALKTZ010000678.1 GCA_937997355.1 uncultured Planctomycetales bacterium
CCTCGGATTCGGCTCGGCGACGGATCGATCGACCGAGATCCGTGACGGCCGCGCGACACGCGGTCCATCGATCCGGTCGGCGACCGATCCCGCGCGCTCGAACACGTCAATGAGTCGAGATTTGCACGAAGGAAGCCAGTATAGCACGAAGCCCGATTCGAGACGAACGGCGCTTTGTTGAGCTCGTCGCGTTTCTTGGGCGCGGGCCGGGGGGCAGGTCGCGAAAGGTGTCGAGCGTCATCTCACCCCGAGTTGCCGCAGGAAATCCGTCGCTCGGCGAGCGATGCCGGATTGCAGAGTTTTGCGGGTTGGTGAACGAAGTGCGATTTCGGGCCTGGCGATCGGTTCACCGGCGTACGAGAAAACGCCGAGATTGGTGACATTCAAGGTTTACTGAGTGGCGAAAACGATGCACGAAAGCGTGACTGCAGCCATTAATCGCCACAAGTTCAGGAAGAACATGAGGAGAAACGATCCGGCGGTGTTTTCTCGAATCAAGGGGGGAGGAAATCCGGCCGACGGTCTTGTAACCGACCGTGGCAATCTTACAAAATGAGGGTGTACCGCTGGTTGAGTTGACTTCTCTTGCGAAGGGTTCATATTTTCTGAAACTTGACTCAAGTTTCTGTGCGGTCAGGCCGGATGACGATTCGCGGGGGAGAGGTTTCTCGAATTGGTATCGAAGTTGCTCAGAGTAGTTTCGCGGCGGCGAAGCCCGCTGGCTGAAAGAGAACGTTCAAGGAAGAAGGGCAATCACGAAGGCTTCGTGATCTCATCGGTCGGCTCGGCGATCTCGGTTGAATCGAAATGAGGGCGATTTCCGGATTCGGGAGCCATACATGGTATATATAGTGAGAAAGGCATTGAAGCGTTGCCAATGGAAAGGCGACCGTCCCCGGGGTGGGTCTCGACTCCCTTGGGCGCGGTGTCAGGCGGAAGCTTGGGATGGCAGGACTTGGGGGGCATCGCCCAAGGCCGCTTGACGCAGTGACCGAGGATCGTCAGTCAGTCGAAATCATTCCCATTGTCCGAGGCGAATTGAGGAGGGGAGCCTTTTTTATGAGTTTTATCCAGCGCTTCCTCGAGCGTGTCCTTCGCAACAACCCCGAACGTATGCCCCGAACCAGCTTCGATGACTTGAGCCAGGAACAGCTCGACGCTCATCTCCAAGTCGGACGCTACGGGAACTTCCAGCTAACCGACGCGATCCGCCCGTCCATCGGGCTCGACGTCGTCCCCCGCGAAGGTTACCGGCGGGATACCTATTGCGACCCCGAATCGGGCAACAAGATGCCCGTCCTGGCGGCCTCGGTCTCCAGCGAGAAGCTCTTCGAAATCTTCATGGACCTGCTCGATCCCCTGGGCGAAGTCGTCGACGTCGTCATGGAATCCAGCCACGAGTCCGAGCCGGGGAGCCACGCCGACCTGTATCGCGAGCACAGGGACAACGTTATCCTCAAGAGCACCCTCTACGACTACGAATCGCTCCTGATGAACGACGGCTGCACCGGCCTGGCGGCCCTCAATCCCAACGGCCCCACCGAGGTCCAGTTCGACGAACACAAGCTGCTCTTCGTGTATGCTCACGATCTCGAACCATTCGAAGAGATCCTGATCCAGCACGGCCTCAAGCGTGACGACACCCTGAAATTCATCTCCGAAGCCGAGCATCTCCATTCGACCGATGACGAATACCGCGAACAGTTCGACGAGATGCTCTATCGGTTGGGCATTGACCGCTGAGCGTGCTCGGGCCGGTTGATTGATCCGCCTCGACAATTGGTTATGATGAAGTACACAGGAGGCCGGGCGAATCCCAAACGCATTGGGACTTGCCCGGCCTCCTGTGGATTTATTCGTATTCGGTCGAAGCAACGCGGACGATCAAACAGCCCGTTCGCGGTCGGATCGGTCGAGGTAATTGCCGGCCGACGTAGAAGACGTCATCATCCATCGGATTCTTCAAGACGGCTCGGCAAGCACACCAGAGGAACGACGAGATGCGGGGTCCGCAATTCAGCCGAGACTTCCTGATCAAATGGGTGGCTCTTCTCGGCTTCGTCGCGGCGGCGGGGTGCGGCGGCTCGTCCGAGATCCCCGCGAACTCGACGCCCAACTTTACCGGGATCACGCTGAAGATCGGCGCCCTCGGCGACCCCGCGATCCTGGCCGGGGCCAAACTCCAGCGGGGCGAGTGGGTCGCCTCTCGCGCCGGGGCGCTCGAATTCGGCGAGAAGGGCGTCGAAATCCCGGAACTGTCGAGCGTCGACGTCCTCCTGTTTCCGGGCGAACGGATGGGGGACCTGATCGATGCCGGCGTGCTCGCCGCGATCCCCCGATCGGCGGTCGTCGTGACGCCCAAGGTTGACAACCTCGACGTCGATGTGCCCCAGGCGGCAGACGAATCGGAGCAATCGAAAGGTTCCAACGATCTCGTCGAATCGTTCCAGTACAACGACATCGCCCCCGCGTTTCGCGACCAGGTCGC
Source organism: uncultured Planctomycetales bacterium (assembly GCA_937997355.1). GTDB lineage: Bacteria > Planctomycetota > Planctomycetia > Isosphaerales > Isosphaeraceae > CALKTZ01. The sequence continues at coordinate 2,489 of CALKTZ010000678.1, forward strand.
CAAGTACGGCGATGAACTCGTCGCGCTCCCTTACGGCGGCTCGGCCCTGGTGCTGATTTATCGTCAGGACGCGTTCCGCAAGGAGGCGAACCAGAAGGCCGCCCAGGAGGCGGGCCTTACGCTGGAACCCCCGAAGACATGGAAGGATTTCGAAATCCTCGCCCGCTTCTTCCAGGGCCGGGATTGGGACGGCGACGGCAAGCCTGACCACGGGGTTTCCCTGGCTCTCGGCGAGGATTCGGATGGCCTGGCCAACTCGATCTATCTGGCAAGGGCGGCGGCGTCCGGGCTCCATCGCGACTATTATTCGTTCCTGTTCGATGCCGATTCGATGGCCCCTCGGCTCACGACCCCTCCGTTCGTCGAGGCCCTCGCCAGCCTGGCCTCCCTGAGCAAGTGCGGGCCTCCCGGCATGGAGAAGTTCGACGCCTCGGCCGCGCGGGCCGCATTTCGCGACGGCCATACCGCCATGCTCATCGACCGGGCCGAGCGCGTTTCCACCTGGACGACCGGGAAGCCGACGGGGATCGCCCCATTGCCCGGTTCCTCCCGCGTTTACGATCCGGCGCAAAAAGCCTGGCAAGACGTTTCGACTCCCAATGCGCCGAGCTATCTCCCGATCGGCGGGGGTTGGCTGATCGGGGTGCGCCATGGGCTCGACAAGGCCAGGCTCGAAGCCGCGATCGACTTCGCCCGATTCCTCGCCGATCCCGAGAATTCCAACCGGGTCCGCGCGGAACGGAGCTTCGCCATGCTCCCGTTCCGGATCTCGCAGATGGGACAGGGGATGCCCGACCCCACCTCCGCCCCCGACGTCGATGTCCGGCTGTGGTCCGACTCCGTGAGCCGGACCTTGATGGCCGTGAAAGTCGTGCCCGGGCTGAGAATTCCCGAGGCCGGCGGCTATCTCGCCGACCTCACTCAAGGCCGACTGGCCGCCCTTCAGGGAGAATCACCCGAGAAGGCGCTCGAGAAGGTCGCCGCGAACTGGGCCAGTCGCACGGCCGCTTTCGGCCCCAAACGTATGGCCTGGCACTATCGACGCAGCCTCAACTCGCTCGCCACCGGGTCCGAACCTCCCCCCAAGGGTCAGTGAGCCGAGCCCGAGTTTTGAAGTCTGGAGGAACCTCGGATGGCTGACGACTCGACCGAGGGGGACGACTCGACGACGCTCGGCAACCGCTCCGAGGCCGAGATCCGGGAATTGATGGGGATGTTCGACGCCCCTTCCTTCGCCAGGCGCGGTCGGGCGATGGAGTCTCACATCGAGGTGCTCCACGAGCGATGCCGGGCTCATCGCTCGCGGATGCTCGACATGGTCCGGATGCGGCTCAAGCAGTGGACCCAGGCAGCCGGAGGCCCCGACGATTGGCGCGACATTTTCACCGCGCCGATTTCCGATCTCTGGCCGTTGAGCCAGGCCGACGACCCCCAATGGGCCGGAACTAGCCAGCCGGTCCGCCGCCGCCGGGGCATCGCCAACGACCTGATCGCGAGCGTCAACCGGTTCAACGCCCGCTGGTCGCGCCACGTCAACGAGTTGAAATTAGGGCCGATCAACGAGGCCATCCGGCAGTACAACCAGTACTACATCCTGGAGAAGGAATGCATGATGGGCTCCTCGCGCCTGGCCACGCGTTTCTTTCGCCCGCTACCGCCGTTTACCGTCGAGGCCATCCTCAATGGCCACCCGCTGTTGCCGGTGCCCGAACTGGTCTGAGTGAATTGCGCGAACAAACCCAATTTTCACGAGCGAACCCATTTTCCACCAACGAAGCCAATTTTCACGACTGAACCCATTTTCCGTGAGCAAGAATTGCGCGAACAAACCCAATTTGGTTCTTGCAAGCTCGATTTGCGCGAACAAACCCAATTTCCGGTTTCTGAAGAAGCCCGGCTTCGTTGGCGGCATGGCGGAGATTCAATCCATCGACTAACATGGGATTCTCGGCGATTGGCACCTTGCTCCCCTCGATCGAACCTTGTGCGGTGAGAGCCTTTTATCGATGAACGCGACGGTTCCCCAAACAAACCCAATCTCGATTTCTCGGATCGTTTCGGACCTGATCGCCGCGGTTGGCGAAGAGAACGTCCTGGCGAATCGCGAGGAGATGCTCGTCTACGAGTGTGACGGGTATGTGATCGAGAAGAACATCCCGGACGTCGTGGTCTTCCCGACCAGCACGGAACAGCTCGTCGCGGTGGTCAAGCTGTGCAACAAGCACAATGTTCCGTTCGTGCCGAGGGGGGCGGGGACCAGCCTGGCGGGGGGGACGCTCGCGGTCGGCGGCGGGATCATGATCTGCCTGACTCGCATGAAGCGCATCCTCGAAATCAACCTGCGCGACCGCTACGCGATCGTCGAGCCGGGGGTGGTCAATGTCTGGCTGACCCGCGCCCTCAGCGGCACCGGGTTCCACTACGCCCCCGACCCGTCGAGCCAATCCGCCTGCACGATCGGGGGGAATGTCGCGACCAACTCGGGGGGGCCGCACACCCTCAAGTACGGCGTCACGGTCAATCATGTGAGGGGGGTTGAACTGGTCTTGCCGGATGGGTCGATCACGATGATCGGCGGGATCACCGAGGATAACCCCGGCTACGACCTCCCCGGGCTCGTGGTCGGCAATGAGGGGACCTTCGGCATCGCCTCCAAGGTCATCGTGAATCTGACCCGAGACCCGGAAGCGGGCCGAACCTTCCTCGGGGTCTTCGACACCGTCGAGGCCGCGACGGAAACCGTCAGCGGGATCATCGGGGCCGGGATCGTGCCGGCCGCGCTGGAGATGCTCGACAACCTGATGATCCGGGCCGTCGAGCAGGCGTTCAACTTCGGGTTCCCGACCGAGGCGGGGGCCGTCTTGATCATCGAGGTCGACGGGGTCGAGGCCGGGCTGGACCGCGAGGCGGAGGCCATCACCAAGATCGTCCAGGAGCGGGGCGGCACGGTCCAACGATCGATCGGCTGGCGGACCCGCAAGGAACCCGAATACGTGGCGATCTGGAAGAGCCGGAAGTCGGCGTTCGGCGCCATCGGCCGGCTGAGTCCGACCTTCTGCACCCAGGACGGCGTGGTTCCCCGGACCAAGCTCCCCCACATCCTCCGGTTCATCACCGAGGTCGGACAACGCCACGGAATCCGCATCGCCAACGTCTTCCACGCGGGGGACGGCAACATCCACCCGATCCTGATGTTCGACGAGCGCGACCCCGAGCAGGTCAAGAGGGTCCTCCAGGCGAGCCACGAGATCCTCGACGAATGCATCAATCAGGGGGGGAGCGTCACGGGCGAGCATGGCATCGGCGTGGAGAAGATGGAGTTCATGCCCAAGCTCTTCACCGAGAACGACCTCGCGGCGATGGTCGCCATCCGGAACGTCTTCAACCCACTGGGACGTTGCAGCCCATCCAAGCTCTTGCCGATGGGCTCCGCCTGCATCGAGCGGAAATCCCCCGGGCATCGAGCTTCGGCCTGAGTCGGACCCATCCTCACACGAACTTGAACTGGAGCATTCGGAGCTTCTCGACTTGGCCAAGCGACCTCGCTACTCCCGCTGGAGACGTCTGCCCGAGGTCTTCCGGACCGGGGAACACAAGTTCCCCGAAACCTCGCCGGAAACCCAGCGGATCTCGCTCCAATTGCCGGTGAGCGTCTACGAAACGGTCGAGATTCTGGTTGCCAAGCTGGAGAAGCCCTCGCTCCGCGAGTACTGCACGGAATTGCTCTGCCAGGCGATCGAGGGGGAGCGGCTGTTGCATCAGGTCGAAGAGTTCCAGGCGAAGCACGGCCCGCTCGAAGGGCTCGCGGAGATCGCCAACGATCCCGACTACCTGGCCGAGTGGAAGAGCCAATCGGCCGGGCTCGCGGGACGGGGGGGCTCCCCGGACTCTCCCCCGGAATCGCCGGCACCGCACGGCTCGCTCGAACACTATGTTTCGTTTCATGAGGACAACCCGGATGAGACGCAGACGCCTCGGGTTGAAGTCGAACCGCTGAGCGACGGTCGCCGGGAAGAGCCGGAAGATGCCGAGGAATCGGCGGCGGGTCTTCCCGCATCGGGCTCGATCTCCTGGTCCGTGGAACCGATCACATCGTCCATTCGTGAGATTCCCATGGGCAATTCCCTGGAAGAGACACCGACCGACATCGTCCATCGGCATGCCGGGCTGGGGCGTGAAGATCACTGGTCGTTCCTGCCGTGCCTGCGTCGGGGCGAAGCGCCCCCGGCGAGCATGGTGGAAGAACTCGTCGAAGCGTTGGCCGCGCAGGAGGAAGAGATGCGTCAGGCGACGACGCTCGACCGCCGGTTGGCCCATGCGCTCCATCGGCTGGCGCTGGAATCTCAGGTGCTGTTGACCGAAGCCTGGCCGGGGGCGTTCGACGAGCGTACGGTCCTGGGGATTCGTGCCGTCCAGGAAGCCGTCGAGCGCATTTTTTCCGGTCCGGAACTCTCCCCATCCTCGGCCGAAGCGAATCCGGCCGCAGCGGAGTCATCACGTTGAGCGATTCTGTTTCATGGCCGGACTCTCCCGAAGGGGGAGAGATCGGGGACGGGAAATTCGCCCGCGCCACGCATCGGCCGGAGTCGGTCGAGGACCTCTGCCGAATCGTCGCCGAGGCGTCCGCCGCGGGGCTGGCCGTCTATCCGCGGGGCGGGGGGACCGCGCGCGATTACGGCGGCGTGCCGAGACGCCCCGGCGTCCTCGTCGACGTCCGGTCGCTGGATCGGGTGATCGACTACCCGCACGCCGACATGACGATCACCGTCCAGGCCGGAATCCTCATGTCCACCTTGAAGGGCATCCTCGCCGAGCACAATCAGCGCCTCCTCGTGGACGCCCCCGAGGCCGACCGCGCGACGCTCGGCGGGGTCTTCGCCACCAATACCAGCGGCCCCCGGCGGTTCGGCGCGGGGCGGCCGAGGGACCAGATCATCGGCGTGGAGTTCGTCACGGCCGACGGGAAGGTGGTGAAAGGGGGCGGGCGGGTCGTCAAGAATGTCGCCGGCTACGACTTCCCCAAGCTCCTCACCGGCTCGATGGGGACGCTGGGCATCCTCACGCAACTGACCCTCAAGGTCCGCCCCGCCCCGGAAACCTCGGCGGTCGTCTGGGCCGTCACCCCCTCGATTGTTCGAATCCTCAAGGCGCTCGACGGCCTGAACCTGTCCGAATCCAGGCCGATGGCGATCGAGTTCTTGAATGCCTCGGCTGCTCGGATGATCGGCGAGCCGCTCGGCCTCCCCGCCTCCGCGAAAGACCTGGTGCTGGCCATCGGCATCGAGGACAACCGCGAGTCGGTTCGCTGGCAGATCGAGCGGCTGAAGGACGAGCTGAAGGAATTCGACGTGAGCGTCCGGGAAGGTGATGCCTCGGGACCGGTTTGGTCCGGATTGACCGAGTTCCAGGCGTATCGACCGGGCAGCACGACCATCACGGCCAATCTTCCCCCCTCGAAAGTCGGCGACATCGTGGGCGATCTTGATCCCGATCGCTGGGCCGTGCAGGCTCATGCCGGCAACGGGATCGTTCGCGCCCATCTCCTGGCCGATTCCGACCTGGAGAGCGTGGCGAAGGAAGTGGATGCCCTGCGGGCCGAGGCCGTGGGACGAGGGGGAAATCTCACCGTGACTCGCTGCCAGACCGAGTGGAAGTCCCGCCTCAAGGTTTGGGGGGAACCCCGCCCCGACTGGCGGATCGCCGAGGGCATCAGGGACACCCTCGACCCCCGAGGAGTGCTGAATCCCGGCCGATTCGTCGGTACAATTTAAGGCTGAGAGTTCGGAGAATCCCGCGTTCGCTTCGCCATCCCCACGTCCCCCATGACCAAGGGGGGAAACAGGGGGGGCCAGCAACGTCCGAAAGTGCTCAATCGAACTAGCCGCCGAACATTTGCTGATGCCGATCTCTTCCCGGATGCCACGATAAGATCGAGAAGGTCTGAATCCGATGTCGAGCCCGTTGACCGTCGAACGCCCTCCGATGCAGCCGCCCTTGCCGACGAACCCCGGCACCTCGTCCGGACCCGGCGGTCAGTCCCCCGTCGATCTCGACTGGCTCTCGTCGAAGATCCCGTATCGGCTCTATCAGGAATGCGTCCACTGCGGACTCTGCACGGCGAGCTGCCCGACCTACGTCGAGACCTGCAACGAGAACGACAGCCCGAGGGGCCGGATTTACATGATGCGGGCCGTGGCGGACGGTCGCATCACGCTCGGCCCGGAGGTGCGCCGTCACCTCGATCTCTGCCTCGATTGCCGGGCCTGCGAATCGGCCTGCCCGTCGGGCGTCCATTACGGCCAGATCATCG
>CALKTZ010000679.1 GCA_937997355.1 uncultured Planctomycetales bacterium
GTTGGAATTGGGTCCGTTCGTTGGAATTGGGTCCGTTCGTTGGAATTGGGTCCGTTCGTTGGAATTGGGTCCGTGTTTCGTAAATTGTTTGTCAGAATAATTTTCCGTTCTTCGCCTGCTCCTCGGCGATCTCGCCGAAATGGTTGGCCGAAAGGTCTCAAAATCTCGTCGATGGAGACGGATTCGAGTGGCCTTCGACTAACTCAGTGTTCTGAATGTACGCGACGCGGAATAGGTTATCCGGATTTCTTCGTGAAAAATTGTATTAACTTTTGTTGTGAAAAAACTTAGGTAAAAAAAGCCCATGTTCTGTGCTGGTCTAAATTTTGGTCTTTACCCATGTTCCGCGCCGCCGCGATTCTCCGTGCAATTGTCGAATTTTACCGAAGAATCGGGGATTGAAGATCGTGTCGTGTGTATAGATAGGAGGTATTAGCGAATCCGATCCCGTTGAATGGACCAGCGATCCATCAGGAGGATGCGAACCGTGGCTTATCACCTGATCGCCGGAATCTTCCGCGAGGGAACGCTCGCCGGAAGTTCCGATCGCCAGGTCCTGGAACGTTACGTCGATCGCGGTGAGGAAATAGCTTTCGAGACAATCCTCACCCGGCATGGCCCGATGGTTTTGAAAGTTTGCCGACATCTCCTGCACGATCCTCACGACGTAGAGGATGCCTTCCAGGCTACTTTCCTCGCCCTGATCCGAAAAGCCGCCTCGATCCGCATCGACGATTCGCTCGGCCCCTGGCTCTACACCGTCGCGAATCGGACTGCGACGCGAGCACGGGCCAACCGGCTCCGTCAGCTTCGCGAGCATTCTCAGATCACGGCACTGGAACCCGCGGTCAATGAAGCTCCTCTTTGCCCGGATACCTTGCGCGTGCTTCAGGAAGAATTGAGGCGTCTACCCGATCGGCTACGCACGCCGCTGGTGCTCTGCTACTTCACGGGAAGTACGCACGAGATGGCGGCAAATCAACTCAACTGTCCGGTGGGGACCGTTCGGAGCCGACTGGCTCGGGCTCGTGCCCTGCTGCAAAAACGCCTGACGCGGCGAGGAGTCAACCTTCCGGCCGGGGGTGTGATCTCTCTGCTCGAATGGAATTCCAGGCGAGAGGCGGTACCGCTTGCGCTCCAGCGAGCATTGATGAAGGCTGCGACTCGATCGGTCACGGAATCGACTTCCGCCGTCTTGGCCTACGGCGTTGTTTCTCGTTCGGGTTTGATATTACTGGAAGGAGCTTTGAGCATGATGCGACTCAAGTCATTCACGATCGGTGTGCTGGGCATGCTGTCGGTCGGAATTGTCATGGCGATTCTCGGCACAACGTCGTTCTCCGAAGCCGGGCCGCCCGTGGAACGGCCAAACTCGGCGACGAAACCCGAGAGCCTACCGGAACGCCCCATCCAAGGACCCGAACACGCCGTATACGTCAAAACTTACGCGGTTGGTGACCTGATTTTACAGCACGATCGGCCAACGCCAAACCAAGTGACGGTGCTTCATAACGCTCCTGGTTCAAAGCCGGTCGTGGACATGATGCCCCTGATCAGATTGATTGTCTCCACGGTCGAGCCCGGGGCGTGGAAGGTTTTTGATGATGATGGACGAGACGTTTCGGAAGAGTTGAATCTTCGAGAGAAGAGCCAATCGGCATCGCCCTCTCCACCGAACGGATCGATTACCCCGTTTTTCTTGAGTTTGTCTCTGATCGTGAGGGCCGAGGACGAGACGCACGAGAAAGTGGCAAATCTGCTCCGTGGACTGCGAGAGTTCAACTTTGCCAGGGAGAACCCGGGGAAAGCAATGCCCCCGGAAGAAGAGGAACGTCTCGCCGTCAGGCCGGGGAAAGAATCTGTCGGCACGCCGCCACGGGCGAAGATTCTCCCACAGCCGCCATCAACAAGCCTGAAAAATTCGAACTTACGTACAAAGATCGATCAACTCCTGCAAGAGCTTCGGCGAGAGATCGCGAAGTTGCCCGACGATTCGACGCCCTAATTGTCCAAGAATCCTCGATTAACAAAAAGAACCGCGCGGATCTCCGGATTCCGGAAGTCCGCGCGGTTCTTGATTTCGGCGAATAAGGCTGGTTTGCAGCGGAAGGATCAGGCGTTAACGCCGGTGATCCGGACCATCGTGTAAGGCTGACGGTGGCCGTTACGGCGTCGCACGTTCTTGCGGCGACGGAACTTCTGGATGATGATCTTCTTCGTCTTGTAGTGCTGGACGATCTTGCCGACGACGCTGGCCCCTTCGAGGACGGGGGCACCGATCGAGGGGGCGCCTTCGCCGCCGGCCACGAGCAGGACCTTGGAGAAGGTCAGTTCGGTTCCGGGGGCACCTTCGCGGTAATCGAACTGCACGACGTCGCCCACCTTGACCCGGAACTGGTGGCTACCGTCTTCAATGATCGCGTACATCTCAATCCTGCTCCTTGCCTGGAGTGAGCAAGAAATCCGCATGTTCCCGGCATCGAACGCAACAAAGGTTCGACGCGGAATCGAGTCGGCGGGACCGACTTCGCGGAGTTCGCTCACTCGGCTTGAATCGGCCGGGATTCCGCGAGTGCCAAACCGGGGAGCCACTTTCGGCTCGGCTTGAGTCCGGCTGGTCCACTTCGAACGGATCCGGGCGAGAAAGGATAGAGTAACTCATTCGATCCGGACGATCAAACAAATAAGCGAAGTCGCGTGGAACCGCGGAGGGATTTCGTTCCTCGACGAAGGCTGGAGGGGGAGCACGCATGATTGGTGCGTCGGTCGCATTGGCCTCGCTCTGGATCGGGTTCGGGCCGGAAACCTGGGATTTCGATCCCTCCGAGGTCCGGGCTGTCCCCCGTGTCCGCGCGAGCTGGCATGCGGTCAATCGGTCGGATCGTGCTTCCGAGCCCCCCCCGGCGATCACTCCTCGTTCGCGGGGCTGGAAGACGGAGGAACCCGACGGCAGGCGGGCCTCGTTCGAGTCGAGTTCGGGGCGGCCGGATCATGATGCCGATGCTTCCCGCGATCTCCAGATCCACGATCTGGAGCCCGGTTCAAGCCCTGTCGAGTCGCGACATGACGACGCCGATGCCGAACAGGCCGAATTTCGGGTGCAGCGGCGGAACTGGCCCCCGGAGATCGCGAGCGCCTTCGAGCGGCTGGAGATGGCCCAACGGGCGGCGATGATGGGGCTCCCCATCGAAGCCTGGCGATTCGACACGGTCCGGGCGGGCTATGAGGAGATGCTCAAGACGCATCGCGACAACTCCTCCCTTCATGAAGAGATCCGCGTTCGCCTCGCCTCGCTGAGCCGGCTGGAGCGCGGGGCCGACGCGGCAAGGAAGGTCGATCAGATTCTCGAACGGAGCCATCAACGAGACCGGGCACTCGCCCAGGTTGCTTCCTCGCTGGCTTCCGAGCAACGCGCGCAGGCCAGGGCGTTCCACGCCATCGGCATGATTCAACCCTCGTCGAAGCGGAACCAGGGGCGCAAACTCTATACCCTGATCGGCCCGAACGGCTCAAGGCGGGCCTATCTCGACATCCCCCCCGGCGTCGAGGTCGAGAATCTGATCTCCCACCGGGTCGGCGTCCGGGGGGCGGTGAACTACGACGAGACGCTCGGCTCCCGACTGATCACCGTGCGCGATATCGAAGAGCTGAGCGTTCAGGAATAAGTCCGAGATTACCGGAGGTTTGATCGGCCTCATCGCACGAATCGCCGGGCCTTCCGAAGCCTCGATCGGTTATGCTAACGGGATGGACCACAAGACACCGGCCGGTGAATTCGACCTGATCGCCTGGATTCGCGATCGCGAACGAAATCGGTCTTCGTCGACCGGGTTCACGCGATTGGGGATCGGCGACGACTGCGCGGCCGTCATCCCGGCGGCCGGCGTCGAACTGCTCGTGACGACCGACATGCTGATGGACGGCCGTCATTTCCGGTTGAACGAGGATGGCGGCGAGGCGGTCGGTTACAAGGCGCTCGGGGTCAACATCTCCGACATCGCCGCGATGGCGGGAATCCCCCGTGCCGCCGTGGTCGCGGTGGCCTTGCCGAAATCCGGCGGGGTCGAGGTTGCCCGGGGACTGCACGCGGGGATGAGCCAGCTCGCCGAACGGTTCCGGATCGACCTGATCGGCGGGGATACCAACGCCTGGGACGGCCCGCTCGTGATCAGCGTGACCCTCTTCGGCGAGGCAACCGACCGCGGAGCCGTACGCCGGTCGGGGGCCAGGCCGGGCGATGCGATCCTGGTCACCGGCCCGCTCGGCGGGAGCATCCTGGGCCGGCACCTGCGGCCCGAGCCGCGCGTGGACGAGGCCCTGGCCTTGCACGTGGCGGCCCCGCTGCACGCCCTGATCGATATCTCCGACGGGCTTTCTTCGGATCTCGGGCATATCCTCGAAGAGAGCGGCAATCTCGGGGCGACCCTCGACGCGTCGGCGATTCCCATCCACGACGATGCCCGGCTCCTGAGTCAACGCGACGGGCGCACTCCCCTGGAGCACGCGCTCAACGACGGCGAGGATTTCGAGCTATGCGTCGTCGTGGCCCCCCGGGATGCCGACCGATTGATTGCCGATTTTGCCCACTCGATGCACCTCGTTCGGGTGGGGGAGATCACGAAGGAGCCGGGCCTCCGGCTCCGAGACCTCGACGGCCGCGTTTCCTCCTTGAATCCGGGCGGGTTCGACCATTTCCGCGCGGGCCCTTCCGCTCCCGGCACAGCCACATGAAATCCCTCGACTCCCAAACCGACTTACCGATTCACCTGGCCTCCGAGGAAGATACGGAGCGGCTCGGTCGCGCGATTGCCGAGACAGCCCCTCCCGGGACCGTGATCGGCCTCGTCGGCGGGCTCGGCGCGGGGAAGACCCGCCTGGTGCGCGCGATCGCCGAGAGCCTGGAGGTTGACCCGGATGCGATCTCAAGCCCCACCTTCATCCTGATCCATGAATATGAAGGCCGGATGCCGGTCTATCATTTCGACGTCTACCGTCTGAAATCGGCGGCGGAGTTCGAGGATCTCGGCCTGGCCGAATACTGGAATGGCGGGGGGCTCTGCCTCGTCGAGTGGGCCGACCGGGTGCCCGAATTGCTCCCGCGCGATGCCTGGACGATCGCGATCGACCCGGACCCGGACGCAGGCCCCACGGTGCGGACGGTTTGGATCCGACCGTCCGAAGCCCGGGCACAAATCGAGGGGAGATACCGCTAAGTGTCCGACCTTGTGGGCGCGGATCGATCCATCTATGACGTTGCGGTCCTCGGCGGCGGTGCCGCCGGGCTGGTCGCCGCGTTTCGAGCGGCCGAGCTGGGGGCGCGGGTGGCCTTGCTCGAAAAGAATCGGCGGCCCGGCGTGAAAATCCTGATGTCGGGGGGGACCCGCTGCAACATCACCAATGCCCGTGGTCTGCGACGGCTCGATGCCATTTCCGGCACCATCGACCCAGCGTACGATCGTTCGTTGTGTCGCGGCACGCGGACGATCCAGCAGGCGTTCGGAAGCGGGGGGCCGTTCCTGGGGCCGTCGCTCAAGGCGCTGGACGTCGATCGGACCGTCCGGCTGTTCGAGGAGGAGGGGGTCGCCACCAAGATCGAGGGGAACGGCAAGGTCTTCCCGATGTCGGATCGCGCGGCCGACGTGCTCGATGCGCTGGTGCGCCGGGTGGAACGATCGGGGGCCGAGATCCGTTGCCTCTCCCCCGCGCTGGCCGTCCGGCGAGGTCTTGAAGGGATTGATCCAAACTCGGGTTTCACGGTCACACTCCCCGACGGCGTTCTCCTCGCGCGACGCGTCATCCTGGCGATGGGGGGGCGGTCGTTCCCCGGCTGCGGCACCACGGGCGACGGCTACGCGATCGCCCGGGAATTCGGCCATTCGATCGTCGACACGCGGCCGGCCCTGGTCCCGCTTCGGAGCGAGGAGCGCTGGGTGACCGAGTTGAAAGGGATGACGCTGCCGGACGTCGTGGCCTCGGTCTGGGAGGTCCCGCCGGGGCGGATGCTCCAGGATCGCCGCGAGGCGGTGCTGTTCGCCCATTTCGGGCTGACGGGGCCGGCGATCCTGGACGTGAGCCGGGCGGTGGCGCGGTTCCAGGGGCAGGGCTCGCTCGAACTGCGAATTGACCTGCTCCCCGACGTGCCGAGAGAGTCGCTCGACTCGCGGGTCCAGGCGGCGTGCCGGCAGGGGAGACGCCCCATCACTTCCTTGATCGCCGACCTGCTCCCTCGACGACTGGCGGATTGCGTGCGAGAGCGGGCCGGCATCCCCTCGGAACGGGTCGGCCCCGAACTCTCTCGCCACGAACGGAAGCGGTTGCTCGATGCCCTGAAGCAACTGACGATTCCGATCTCGGGTGCCCTCGGTTTCGAGAAGGCCGAGGTCACCAGCGGGGGCATTGCGCTCGATGAGGTCGATCCCAGAACCCTGGAGAGTCGGCTGGTGCCGGGGCTCCACCTCGCCGGGGAAGTGCTCGACCTCGACGGCCTGATCGGCGGCTACAACTTCCAGGCCGCTTGGAGCACCGGCTGGCTTTCGGGCGAAATCGTGGCGGAGCGGAGTCGGAGGGCCGAGGATTGAAATCGAGGCCGCGGCGCATGCCGAGGCATTCACGGGACCGAATAGCGGTGGACGAGCATGCGCCGATCCGCTAAAGTCAACGGCTGGGAATTGTTGATCAAAGGTTGGATTTCGAGGTCCGCGGCATGGCCGATTCGCGGAGAGGTTCGGGAAGCAGTTGCCAGGACTTCCGGCGGCGGGGCGTATCGAGACGCGATGCCCTGCGCGCCGGGGCGCTGGCGATGACGGGGCTCGCGCTCCCCGAGCTGTATCGGAACCGGGCGGTCGCGGCCGGTGCGAACGGCTTCGGCCGGGCGAAATCCTGCCTGCTGATCTTCATGTGGGGGGGCCCGAGCCAGCTCGACACCTGGGACCCCAAGCCCGACGCCCCCGCCGAGGTTCGCGGCAGTTTCAACACGATCGCGACCAGGACGCCGGGCATCCGGATCAGCGAGCATTTCCCCCTGCTCGCGGCGAGGACCGACAAGCTGGCGATCATCCGATCGCTCCATCACACCGATTTCACCCACCTCTCGACGGCGCACCGGGTCACCACGGGACACCTGGCGCCGACGCCGAATTCCGACGCGGCCGGACCCTCTCCCAACGATTGGCCCCACCTGGGCTCGCTGGTCGCGAGGGTGCGTCCTCGGAAGGGGGTGTTGCCGCACACCGTCACCCTCCCCTGGAGCGTTGCCCATCCGGCCGCGCCCGGCGGCAAGGCCCCCGGACAGCATGGCGGCTGGCTCGGGAAAGCCTACGACCCGTTCGGCATCGAGGGGGATCCCAACGCCCCCGATTTTCGGGTTGAGGGGCTGGGATTGCCCGACGGGATCACTCAGGATCGGCTGGGAAGCCGTCGAGCCTTGCGATCGACGATGGAGGATTCGCCCGGATTCGGCTGGTCCAAATCGATCGCCTGGGATTCGTATTGCGAGAAGGCGCTCGACTCCCTCGGCTCGGCCGAGGCGGCGGGAGCCTTCGCCATCGATCGCGAAGATCCGCGCATCCGGGACCGCTATGGCCGGAACACCCACGGCCAGTGCCTTCTGATGGCCCGTCGATTGATCGAGGCCGGGGTGCCGCTCGTCTCGGTCAACTGGCACGACGACCATCAGAACTTCTGGGATACCCACGGCGACAACTTCAACCAGCTCAAGAATCGGCTGATGCCCACCGCCGATCAGGGCTTCTCGGCATTGCTCGATGATCTCGACGCGCGCGGGCTACTCGACGAAACCCTGATCGTCTGGGTCGGTGAGTTCGGCCGACGGCCTCACATCACGGCCGCGAACGCCGGCCGCGAGCACTGGCCCCACTGCTACAGCGCCGTGATGGCGGGCGCCGGGATTCATGGCGGATCGGTTTACGGCGCCTCGGATCGCTGGGCCGCCTATCCCGCCAAAGACCCGGTGAGCCCCGACGACATCGGTGCCACCATCTTCCACGGCCTCGGCATCGACCCCGCCACCGAGATCCGCGACCCCCTGAACCGCCCCATCCGCATCAACAACGGCAATCCGCTGACCAGGCTGTTCGGCTGAATCCGATCAGGCCAGCTCCGCGAGCTTGGCCTTGATGGCGGATTCGATCGCGGCAATCGCGGCGTCGGTTTCTTTTTGAATGTTCTTGGCGTGCCAGGGCTCGGCGGCGTTGCGCGATCGCTGGCGGATGGCGCGGACCGCGATTTTCGCCTCCTC
>CALKTZ010000680.1 GCA_937997355.1 uncultured Planctomycetales bacterium
CCTCCCAACTCATCCGCCCCCCTCTCGGAGGGGGGCCACGGGGGGAGTTCTTTCCTTCAAACGCCTTGGCCCGATCACTCTTCCGTAACCCTTGAGGTAGGACAACGCTTCAATGGATCTGACGGAGTGGTCGAGCCGGGTTGCGGAGCTTGCGCGGTCGATCGCGACGATCGAGCAAGAGTCGAACGCGCTGGGCTTGCCGCCGGTCGAATCGACCGCCTGGCACGCCAACCTGCACCAGAAGCTGCTCCCCCAGCTTGGCGATGATCCCTACCTGATCGTCGCCGTGACGGGGGGGACGAACATCGGCAAGAGCACGGTCTTCAACCACCTGGTCGGCTTCGCCGCCAGCCGCGCCCATCCCGATGCCACCCAGACCAAGCACCCGGTCTGCATGCTGCCGGCCGGCTTCACCGGGCGGCACAGCCTGGAGCGGGCCTTCCCCGACTTCACCCTCAAGCCCTGGCGCAGCGAGGACGACGCCCTCGCCGAAGGGCCGGCCAACCTCCTGATCCACCGAGAAGACCCGACCGGCAAGCAACCGGCCAACCTCGTGCTGCTCGATACCCCCGACGTCGACGGCGCCCTCCTGGCCAACTGGGATCGCGCCCGCCGCATCTGCCACGCGGCCGACGTGCTGGTCGCGGTCCTCACCGACCAGAAGTACAACGACGCGGCCGTGCGCCGGTTCTTCCGCGAGGCGGCCGAGGCCGATAAGACATTGCTCGTCGTCTTCAACATGGTCGACTGGCCCGACGACCGCCCCCACTGCGCCCGATGGCTCGAAACCTTCCGCGCGGGGACCGGCGCCGCCCCCTCGCATGTCTATGCCGCCCCGCGCGATCGCGCCGCCGCCCGCGAGAACCGGCTCACCTTCCATCCCCTCTCCGAGCAGGCCACCGACCCTCGCCGCGACCTCTCCGAATTGGATTTCGCCAACATCAAGATCCGTTCGCTCCGGGGCGCCCTGCGCCAGACGGTCGCCCCCGACGAGGGACTCCCCGCATTTCTCGACCAGGTCGCGGCCAGATGCGCGGAGTACGCCAGGGCCCGCGACTGGGTCCTCAAGGCGGCGCAGGTGCGTGTCGAGGCCCCCGAGCTGCCGACCAAGGTGGTGATCGACGAGATCTGGAAGTGGCTCGAACCGCGGCGGACTTCATTCGACCGGACGATCCACCAGGGGTATGGTTATCTCACCGGCGGGATCCGCAAGGTCTGGGGCTCGGCCGGGAAGGTTCTCCCCTGGCTCCCCTGGACGGGCGATCCCGAGAGCTTCGAGCGCGACTTCATCAAGGCCGAGCGGGCCATGCTCGAAAAGGCCCTCGGCGAGATGTACGAGAAGCTCGATCGGGCGATGGAGGTCGACCCGATCCTCGGCCGGGAGCTGGCCCCGGCCCTCACCGGCGAGGAGCGCGCGCGGGCCTATGAGGAACTGTCGCGGCGTCACGAGCAGATGCCCCTCCTGACCGACCATTACCGCCGGTCGGTGGCCGACCGGATGGACCGCTTCGCCGCCGAGAATCCGGCGATGGTGAAGGCGGTGCGCTGGAGCCTGGTGGCGACCGCCGTGATCCGCCCGGCGATCACCATCGGCGCCTTCGGCGCGAGCGAGGTGGCGATTCACACCCTGGTCCATCAGGGGGGGCATCACCTGATCCAGATCGGCGTCGACGCTCTCGCCGGCATCGCCGTGAGCGCGGGGGTCGATCGCGGCGCGAGCCTCGCCCAGCAAACCTCCCTCGAGAAGCTGCTGAAGGGGCTCATCACCGACTTCTACGAGGAGCGGATCGAGAACCTCAAGGGGGTGATCCACGACTGCGCCCTCGGCCGCCACCTGGAGCGAATCGACCATCTGGCGGAGATCCCCAATCGCGCGGATTACCGCGACGCCCGCCGGATTGCCGCCGAGCTTCAACGGGGCCTCGCCTCATGATGTCGTAGGCGATTTGTTTGACGGATTGGTCGCGAAACGACGCAAAAGCCACAAAGAGATCAATTGCGGTTTCGGCGGGGTCGTGAGACCCTCGCCGAACAAACAAATACTGATCGATCAGAGGGAGAGCTGATTTGAATGCCGCCGATATCCGCGACCGCGAGAAGCTGCTCGCCGGGTTCGACTCGCTCCACGACGGGCTCGTCGAGTGGTCGGCGCGCGCCCCGTCGTGGCCGCCGTTCGACGAAACTCGGCGGCTCTTCGCGCGGGTGGAGCCCCGGCTCCGGCTCCCCGAGGCCGACCTCGATCTGCCTCTGGTCGTCGGGTTCCTGGGGGGCTCGGGGACTGGCAAGAGCACGCTGTTCAATGCCCTGCTGGGGAGTCGGGTGAGCCGGGCGGGCAAGGAATACCGCCCGATGACTCGAAAGGCGATCATCGCCTGCCACCCCGACGCCGACCTGGAATTCCTCGGCCTGGGGGCCGACCTGGTGGAGATCCATCGCCTGGCGATCCCGCTCCTCGAACAGATGGTTTTGATCGACTGCCCCGACCCCGACACCCAGGACCCCGACGAAGGCCCCGGCGGCCTGCTGCACCTGGAGGTGTTGCGGGCGGTGCTCCCCCGCTGCGACGTGATGGTCCACACGGTGACGTCTCAGAAATACAAGTCGCACGTCGTGGGGCGGGAGCTGCTCAAGAACGCGCCGGGGCGTCATCTCCTGTTCGTGCAGACGCACGCCTCGGTCGACGACGACAACCGGGCCGACCTGCGGAAGTATCTCGACTCGCTCGGCCTCAAGGTCCCCGACATCTTCCGGCTCGACGGCCAGGACGCCTTCGCTCGCCAGGAACGGGGAGACGCGCCCGACGAGGAGTTCTCGCGGTTCCGCGAGTTGCTGGAGCAGGATCTCGGCCTCCGCGCCCGGCAACGGATCAGGCGGATCAACCTGGTCGGGCTGTATGCCTGGTTCCTCGAAACGGCCCGGCAGACGATTGATGCCCGGCTCCCCGATGTCGCCCGGCTCGAAGCGACGATCGCCGAGCAGCGATCCTATCTGCTGGGGAAGGTCCGGGCGCATGTCTCGGAGCGGGCGCGGTCGAATCGCCGGCTCTGGCGGGCGCGGGTGCTCCGGCAGTTGACGTTGTCCTGGGGGGCCGGTCCCCTCGCGGGGCTGCTCGGGCTCTGGGCGGCGGGGGGGGCGTTGGTCCGTTCGTTGATCATGCTCCGCGCGCGGACCCCCGCGCAGGCATTGGTCGCGGCAACCGTCGCCGGGGGATTGCTGGTCAACGAGAAGGTGAAGGCGCGCCAGGCCGCCACCTCCTGGATGGCCGAGGCCGACCTGGGGATCACCGACGGCGACCTCGCCCGGGCGCGCGGGATCGTCCGGGGGGATCTGGGGCCGGCCCAGATCGGCATGGAATCGGCCTCCGGGGCCGGCGCGGGGGTCGGCGATCCCACCCCGGCCGAGCTTGCCGAGATGGCCCAGGAGGTGTTCCAGCGGCTGGAATCCGACGTGACGGCCGAGGTCGAGCAACGCGTGGCGCGATGGGCGGGGCCCGGCGTCCACTGGCTGTTCGAGGCCGCGTTCTGCCTACTGCCGGGGTTCCTGCTTTTCCACATGGCCCGGAACTTCTTTTATGAGCATCTCTGGCTCAAGCAACCCCTGCTCGACTTCAATTTCCTCATTTATGCCGTGTTCTGGTGTACGCTCTGGGGGGTGGCGCTGGGGGCCTTGATCCTCAATCGGCTCAATCGCGGGCTGGACCGTCGCATCGAGGGGTTCGTGTCGTCCCTCTCCTCCGACACGATTTTCGGCCCCCTCTTCGCCGATCCCTTGAACCGTTGCGAGGCCGTCCGCCGGCATGCCGAGGCCCTGCGCAGGCACGAGGCGGAACTCGCCCGCCTGCGGGCCGAGGTGGGGGAAGTGGCCGAGCTCGGCCTCGGCTCGCTCAAGGCCCCGGAGGCATGAGAGGTTCATAAAACCGCGAAGAGGGGAACACCAACGGCCTTGGCGGCGGTTTTCAGCTTGTCGTCGAGCGTGGCCAGCGGTAATCCGAGCCGCATCGCCAATTCCAGGTAGGATGCGTCGTAGGCTGAGAGTTGGTGGTTGCGGGCAAGGCTCAGGGTGTTGCCAAAGGCGTGGATTCTGGTTTCGGCATCGACGGTAATCGGCAGGGCGGACAGGAAGCCGAGCCAGGCGACGGTGTTGGCCTGGGTCGAGCGTTTGCGACGTTCTCCCACCAGGAGCGTGTTGGCCACTTCGAGGTGCCAGAGATAGGGCACGAAGGCTTGCGTGGTTGTCAACGCATCAAGAACCGCCTGCGAATATTCATCTCTCTCGTCGGGGAAACACCAGGCAATCGAGATGGAACTGTCGATGACCACCCCGTTTTTCGATGGCCTGGCTGAGCCCTTCTTTTTCTTGCTCAAGGCCGTCCCTCCTCGATCATCTCCTTGATTTCGCGTGTCGTGAGGGGGCCTCGCTTGCGAGCCTCTTCCCAACTGTAGGCCCGGAACTCGGCGATGATCGCGGAAACGTCGCGCTCGGCCGTCGTCCGCGCCGGCGAGAGGACGGCGATCGGCTTGCCGCGTTTGGTGATTGTGATCGTGGTCCCCTTTTCGACTTCGCTGAGAAGCTGGGGTAGATGCGTCTTGGCTTCATAGCTGCCGACGGATTTCATTGAGGATCGCCTCCATTCAAACCTGATCTGGTCGATTGCACCTAGTCTAGTGGGAACCACCTCCGTTGCGAAGCCGGTTGTTCGTCGAGGTCTCCCGACCGGACCCCGCCCCGGATAGGAACTGTTTCTCGACGATCGGGGCTGGTAGTCTTTCGGTGTATCGCCCGGTCGAGCCGGCTGGGCCGTGATCGGCAAGTTCACCAATCAACAACACCCGTGGGATTCATCATTGTGAAAAAGCGATCGATCTCTCTCGCGTTCGCCTGCGCTCTCGGGCTTTCGCTGCCGGTTCTCGCCGCGGACAACGCCGATACCAACACCGCCCCGGTGCGGATGGGTTGCGGCGTGATGACCTTCGACACGGTTCCAGGCTGGGGGCTCTCCCCCGACGGGAAGTCGGCCATCGGCCCTTGCCACGGCGGGGTCGCCGTCGGCAAGGATGGGAGCATCTACACCAGCTCCCACGCCGGGGTCTTCGTCTTCTCCCCCGAAGGCAAGGTGATCCGCAGCTTCCTCGGCGACAAGTATTCCGACATGCACGACATCAAGATCCGCGACGAGGCCGGGGAAGAGTTCCTCTATGGCGCCCGCAACAACAACGCCGAGGGGGTGAAGCTCAACGCCAAGACCGGCGACATCGTGCTGAAGCTCCCGTTCCCCGAGGAATCGGGCCTGAAGCTGAAGAAGTTCAACCCCACGGCGATCACCGTCGGCCCCGACGGCGACATCTACCTGGCCGACGGCTACGCCAGCGATCACATCTTCCGGTTCGACAAGAACGGCAAGTATCGCTCGCACTTCGGCACCAAGGGGAACGGCCTCAAGGAGTTCAACACGGCGCACGGGATGACGCTCGACACCCGCTACAATCCTCCTCGCCTGCTGATCTGCGACCGGAACCATCAGCCCAAGGGGCGCCTGCTCCATTACAGCCTCGATGGGGAGTTCATCGAGGAGGTGGTGACGGGGCTCGGCATGCCGACCTCCGCCTCGGTCCAGGGGGACTACGTCTCGGTGCCCGACCTGCACGGCCGCCTCGTCATCCTGGATAAGAGCAACACGATCAGGGCGGTCCTCGGCTTCAATGCCGACCCGGCCAAGCGGGTGAACTACAACGTCCCGCAGAACGAATGGATCGAGGGGATCTTCAGCGGCACACACGGCTCCGCCTGGGATAAGGAGGGGAACCTCTATATCCAGGACTGGAACGTGTCGGGCCGGATCATGAAGCTCGTCCGCGCCCTCCTCCAGCAAAAGCCCCGCGAGAGCTGATCGATCGCGATGCCAACCCGGCCCCGGAAGAGACCTCCGGACATTCCGCCGAGACTCAGCGCGGTCGACGGCCCGCGCCGAGGGCGGATGCCACGGAGGCTCTCCATGGGCCAAGCTTCCTCATCAGGAGCGTCATCCAAAGCATCGATAGCGGCATTCACTCATCCCCGGGTGATTCACACTCTCCGCACGCATTGTTCGCTCCGGCGAATATCCCTTCTTCTCGGCAGATTCCGATGAACCCGGCATAAGTTTCGTATGAAGTTTTTCGCCGAGGCAGCGGCCGAGCGATCGACCATCGGATATCCCTGAGCTTGTTCGGCGAAGGGCTATCGACCCGTCGCATCCATCGACCGCGAGGTCTCCAGGTCTTCGCCCCCGTTTTTCGACGGGCTGTGCCTCCATCTCATCCCGATCTCGAAGCATGTCCTAGGGTTTGGTCGAGCGGGCGGGGGGCGTGATCGGCTCGATTTGACTTCCCCCCCTATATCATTGATTCAGCTGGGCCGAACGGGGTCCGGGGGTGGACCTCTGAAAACGGGATGAACCCGGATCGGTTGTGAATCGTACTTATCACAAGGGAACGAAAAGGGCGGTTCGATCGAAGTTTCCGAGACAATTTGAACCGCCGATTGGGCGCATCCGGGATTACGCAAGAGACAAGGGAGTTTGACCTAAGGAATCAACCTATTATGTCGGAACGCAAAACGCTTCCCGTCCTCCCGATGCGGGGGATGGTGCTCTACCCAGGTCTGACGGTCCCGGTCGCGGTGGGGCGGGCTGGAACGCTCCGCGCCGTGGACGCCGCGCTGAAGGGGGACCGCATGGTGTTCGCGGTGGCCCAGCGCGACAATAGCGACGAGCCGACCCCCGGCCAGCTCTACACGATGGGCGTGGTCGCGAAGATCGGTCAGGTTCAGCGCGGCCTGGGCGGGGTGCAGCTCTTGCTCCAGGGGGAGAACCGGGGCAATGCGCTGCACTTCAATACGCTGGAAGACGGCTCGCTCTCGGCCGAAGTGGTGCCGGTCGCCGAGATGCAGCCGATCAATGAGAACGATCCGGCCTTCGCCGCCCTCTATCGGGAGACGCGGGAGCGGGCGATGGAGCTCGGTGCGCGCCGAGGGATGCCCGAGGAGGCCCTGCACCAGGTGCTCGACTCGGTGACCGCCCCGGGTGCGTTCGCGGACCTCGTGGCCGGCTACGTCGAATTACCGCTGATCGAGAAGCAGGCGTTGCTCGAAACGCTCGGGGTCGAGGAACGACTCCGCCGCGTGTTGATCGACGTCCAGCGGCAGATCGGCATGCTGGAGGCGCAGGACGCCATCAAGTCGCAGGTGCAGGAAGAGCTGGGCGAGCGGCAGCGGGAGATGTTCCTCCGCGAGCAGATGAAGACGATCCAGAAGGAGCTCGGCGAGGACGACCAGTCGCGCGAGATCCAGGAACTGCGCGAGAAGCTCGCCAAGCTGGAGCTTCCCGCCGAGGCCCGCGCCGAGGTCGAGCGGGAGCTCGGCCGGCTCGAACGCTCCGGGCGCGAGTCGATGGAAGCGCAGGTGACCCGCACCTATCTGGAATGGATCGCCGAGCTTCCGTGGAACACGCGGTCGGACGACAAGCTCGACCTGAGCCACGCCATCGAGGTCCTCGACGAGGACCACTACGGCCTGAAGGACGTGAAGGACCGCGTGCTGGAGTTCCTGGCCGTGCGGCAGCTTCGCGCCCAGCAACTGGCCGAGGAGGTTGAGGCCGAAGGGGAGCTCCCGGCCGCCAAGCTCAAGGCCGAAAAGGACACCGCCACCCCTATCCTGACCCAGAATCAGGACGAGGAGCGGCCGATCACCGACGCCAGGGAGGTGAAGGCCCGCGCCATGGCCAAGGGACCGATCCTGCTGTTCGTCGGGCCTCCCGGCGTCGGCAAGACCTCGATCGCCAAGTCGATCGCCCGGTCGCTGGGGCGGGAGTATGTCCGCGCCGCGCTGGGCGGGGTGCGCGACGAGGCCGATATTCGAGGCCACCGTCGTACGTACGTCGGCGCGATGCCCGGCCGCATCATCCAGGGGATGAAGCAGGCCAAGACCAAGAACCCGGTGTTCCTGCTCGACGAGGTCGACAAGCTCGGCGTCTCGTTCCAGGGAGATCCCGCCAGCGCCTTGCTGGAGGTGCTCGACCCGGCGCAGAACGATTCGTTCACCGACCACTATCTGAACGTGCCGTTCGACCTGAGCGAGGTGCTGTTCATCGCCACGGCCAACTTCATTCAGAATATCCCCGGCCCGCTCCTGGACCGGATGGAGGTGGTGG